>CALDUO010000040.1 GCA_937923745.1 uncultured Granulosicoccaceae bacterium | reverse complement strand
GCACAGGACTCCACGCCGGTTATTCTGTTTGTGGGTCAAATATCACGGCACGACCGTTATCGCGAAGTCTTTCAGGAAGTCGACTACCGGCAATTTTTTGGAGGCATGGCCAAATGGGTCGCCGAAGTTGATGAAGCATCGCGGTTGCAGGAAATCATACTGCGCGCCTGGCACACGGCGATCAACGGCAGACCAGGGCCTGTCGTCATTGTGTTGCCCGAAGAGACACTGACCGATGCCGCAGCACCGGTGCGAGTGCCGCCCATACATGCCACTCACAATGGTCTGTCGGCCATACAGGTTGCCAACTTTACCAGAGCACTGGCACAGGCCAAACGACCGATAGCGATCGTCGGTGGCAGCCGTTGGAGCCCGTCTTCTGTAACTGCTTTTCAACAGTTCGCCTTGCATCTTGGTCTGCCGGTCGCGTGCACCTTTCGGCGACAAATGTTATTTGACCATCAGCATCCGTGTTATGCCGGCGACTTAGGATTGGGTGCCAATCCCACATTGTGCCAACGCGTAAGAGAGTCAGACCTTGTAGTATTGATCGGCACCCGTCTGAGTGATATTGCGTCACAAGGACACACCCTGCTCAATTTGCCGGTGCCAGAGCAGTCGGTGGTCCACATTCATCCAGGTGACAGTGAAACTGGTTCGTTGTATCAACCCACGCTGGCGATTCATACCACACCGGTCGGGTTATCGGACTACCTCGAAACAGTGGTCAAAGACCTACCCGCCGATTCCGATAAACAACAACAGGCGGCACAGGCGCACGAGCAGTACCTTGCGTGGTCGTCCCTGGATCAGTCACATCCGGATGGCACTTTGATGCGAGAGGTTATGGAGCAACTGGCCCAGACAATACCCAACGCCATTATCACCAACGGCGCCGGTAACTATGCCAGTTGGATTCATCGTTTCTGGCGTTTTCGACGCTACGGAACCCAGGTTGCACCCACCAGTGGCTCGATGGGTTACGGCTTACCTGCCGGTATCGCGGCAAAACTCGCTGTACCCGAACAGCCAGTCATCACGTTTGCCGGGGACGGTTGCTTTCAGATGACTGGGCAAGAGCTCGCCACCGCCGTGCAGTATCATATTGGTGTGGTGGTGCTGGTCATCGACAATGGCATGTATGGCACCATTCGTATGCACCAGGAAAAACACTACCCGGGTCGGGTGTCGGCAACTGATATCGTTAACCCTGATTTTGCCGCACTGGCCAGATCGTATGGTGCCTATGGCGCAACGGTGACACAGCCCGGCGAATTTGCTTCAGCACTGAAAGAGGCCTGCCAACACACACAACACATCGTGCCCGACCAAAGAACACCGGCACTGATTCACATCAAAACCAATCCCGCTGTCATTACGCCTGTCACTGTCTTATGAGCGAACGCCAAACCCTGCCTGTTTTCGACGGGCATAATGATGTACTGCTGCGACTGCATATGAAACAGTCGGCACAGGCTCATACCGATTTTCTACACGGCGATAACCTTGGGCATCTTGACCTGCCCCGTATCAAACGCGGTGGCATGGCAGCTGGATTTTTTGCGATTTTTGTCCCGCCCACCGGTGATGATGACATGACCTTTAGCCAGATGAATCAACCACACGGTTATGATTTAAATCTGCCGCCACCGATCGATCAACCCTATGCCCTGTCAGAAACACTGGCTATGGCCGGTTTGCTGTCGCGCATTGAAGAGGCATCTGACGGTCAAGTTAAAATCTGTACCAGTGCCAACGACATCAGGCAGTGTGTTGAACGCAATACGTTAGCAACAGTGATGCATATTGAGGGAGCCGAAGCCATTGATACAGATCTGCTGGCACTTGACGTGCTGTACCGTGCCGGGCTGCGATCTGTGGGATTGGTGTGGTCGCGACCTACCGCATTTGCGCACGGTGTACCGTTTCGGTTTCCGGCGCTACCGGACATTGGCAGCGGGCTCACCGCTGCCGGTCGTGAGTTGGTTAAGGCACTAAACCGCAAACGTATGATGATTGATCTGTCGCATTTGAACGAAGCGGGTTTTTGGGATGTGGCGGCAATAAGCGATGCACCACTGGTTGCCACCCACTCCAACGCACATGCGTTATGTCCTCATGCACGTAACCTCACCAACCGACAGTTGGCTGCCATTCGCGAGAGTCGCGGTATGGTCGGTCTCAATTTTGCGACAGCTTTTTTACGCGATGATGGTCGGATGCGTAGTGATACCCCGGTGTCGCTGATGGCAGATCATATTGATCATCTCGTGGCACACGTTGGCATTGATGGGGTGGGATTTGGCAGTGATTTTGATGGCGCGGTGGTACCGGCAGACATGACCGATGTCACCGGCCTGCCGGTGCTGATTACCGCTCTGCGTCAACGGGGCTACGATGATGATTCGCTGATGAAGCTCTGCTTCACCAATTGGTTGTCGTTGTTGGAACGAACGCTTTAGCTTAAAACGTCTGTATCAGATTAATGACAGGTCTTTTTAACCTGCGGGGTCTTTTTAACCAGCAGGGCTGAGGAGCTTATCAAGCTCGCCGGAGTCATTGAGCGCAGCCATATCGTCAAAGCCACCAATGTGCTGATCATCAATAAAAATTTGCGGCACACTGGTGCCACCATCTGCCCGCTTCCGCATTTCTACCATCGTGTCGTGTTCGGTGGCATCGTATTCAGTGTAGCTCTGCCCTTTTTTCTCGAGAAGAGATTTTGCCGCTTTGCAGTAGGGACACCAGCCCCAAGTATAAATCTCAATTGTTGGTGACGCCATGCTGTGCTGCTCCTTCAAAGTCTGACTCGTGGCAAAACGGGCCAAAGGATAGTTAAGACACCTATGTCCCAACCAGTATAGGACGATATAGGGACATCTGTTGGGTTATTCAAGCTAATGCTATTGAGCCAGCATTATCGTGATGCGAACTGCCAGCGTCATTCATACCGAATTTTCGCCGTTGATCCGATAACACCGTTGTCCGTCAGTGCAGACAGTGCCAGCGATTGATCAAGGTGTGTCGCACGCCAGTTCAACAGCTGCTCGGCTAACGTTAACCGAATAGATCGATAGGCTGGATTATCGGCTTCATTGATGTGTTCCTGCGGATCGTCGGCCAGATTAAAGAGTAACGGTGCCTGCCCATTAAAATGCACGTATTTATAGTGTGCCGTGCGTATAACTGACAGGTTACATTGCTGGCTGCTGAGATTAAAGCGCGTCTCTGCGGCACGGGTCTCGATATTACGAAAATCATATTCCCAATGCGCCGCGTCACGCCACACACTCGGCGAACCGTTGCCCTCAAACCAGGGCCTGAGTGAAACACCGTCGAGCTGCGGCGGTAATTCACCACCGGTTAAATCAAGCACAGTAGGAAAGACATCGACGGATTCGGTAAAACCGTCAGCACGGTGCGCCGTCAACGGTTTGGTACCACCAGACAAGGCGGTACCAACCTCAGACTCAGTGTGTGGCTGCAACGATGCCAGCTGCAACGATGAACGGGCCGGTTTGATAATCAATGGCACATGATAACTGCCCTCATAAAATCCGAGTTTGCCGTACAGATGATGCTCACCCAACATTTCGCCATGATCAGAGGTAAAAACAATCAGCGTGTTGTCCCATTGATGCATGCTTTTTAATGCCTGAAACAGACGACCGAGCTGGTCATCAACCTCAGAGACCATGCCCAGATAAATAGCAGCAATACAACGGCGGGCCACCGCATCCCAGTCCCGTGCCAAGCCTGATATACCCGGTATAAAACTGCTTTTATGAATGTTTTCGAGCATATGGTGGACAAAGGGATGCGCCGCCGCACTGTGTCGCCATGACTGCTCACCCATCATGTCGGCGACAGCATCCGGTGAGTACCGCGTATTCCAGGGTTCCGGCACTACAAAAGGCGGATGAGGCCGCAACAGACTGACATGGGCACACCAGGGTTTGGCATCACCGTCGTTGATAACACTGGTTTCTTTTAACCACTCCATACACTGGCCAACCACAAACGCGGTTTGGGTGTGTTCGGCGTCATACACCGGTGGCGTTGGTCCGGGCGGATCGACCGGTCCGCCTTGCGGGTAGTGCAGTTGCGGCCATGCCTGCCCATCGATAGTGACGCCGGTAGTATTGGCCAACCAGGACATCCATGGTCCCTCATGTTCCGGGACCACGAGTCTTGGTGTAAATCCGGGTAAGACACCCTCATAACTGGTTAGTCGCGGATCATTCAGGTGCGCCCGACGTGGGTCAAGACCCTGATCGGTATAACCGAACAACACTGGATCATAGCCCTGTCGGCGCAGAGCCAGCGCAAACGTGTCGTGACGACGGTCAAGCGGCGTGCCGTTCACACATACGCGATTGTTCATCTGATAGAGCCCGGTATACAAACAGGCTCTGGCCGGTGAACACGGCGCTGCACCCGCATAATGCTGCGAAAAATACACACCCTCCCCGGCCAACGCATCCAGGTGTGGGGTGGTCACCAACGGGTGTCCGGCGATACCGAGACAATCACCACGCCATTGATCGGCAGTGATTAACAGGATGTTGGGTTTGCTCCCTCCATTCATTGGGTAATTCACAGGCGTGTTATGTTGCGAGGACATAAAAATTCACTGGAAGTTTAATGCTGATAACTACGACGTGAAGATCTGACCGTTACAGGCTTTTTGCCGCAAGCGACAAATGCGTGAGCTTGGCAATTGCCTGCTCGCGGCTTAACAGACCCAATCCGCAATCCGGTGCTGCGATGAGTCGGTCGGCATCCATGTACTCCAACACCGTCAACATACGCGCCCTGATTTCATCAACCGCCTCAATACGACTTTTGGCAATAGCCACAAACCCCATAATGATGGATGTTGTCGGCAGGTGTTCCAGTAAAGACAGATCATTGTGTCGATGTGCATCCTCGAACGAGACAGCATCAATACAAGAGCGCTCGATTGCATCGGCAATGCGGTGATACGCGCTTGGGTCAGCTTTTGGGTAATCATTGCGATCAAGCCTGTCAGGGTAGCCGCAACACATGTGTACGGTGCGCGTCACCGATGGCGGACACCCGTGAAAAGCGCGCTCAAGGTTATCAAAACCGTACTGCAGTGCCTCATCAGGCTTGCGGGCAAACAGCGGCTCATCAATTTGAATATGTTGACACCCCGCATCTGCCAGGGCCAATACTTCAACATTCAGCGCATCGGCGATAGCCGCACCGAGCTTCACCGGGTCGTTATAAAATACATCGCTGTTGGTGTCCGAGACAGTCATTGGGCCAGGCATGGTGACTTTAACCGGTTGACAGGTTGCCGCTTGTGCCCGCTGATAATCGCCCACCAGAAAAGTGTCCCTTACCGATATGGCACCGTTGATGGTTGGTAGCTGCGCCGAGTAGGTACCGCCGCGCAACACTTTCTCTGTCAGCGTTTTAAAATCGAATCCGTTGAGGTGCCGACAGTGGTAATGAATGTAGTTTTCACGCGCCACCTCACCGTCGGTGGGAATATCGATCCCGGCGTCTACCTGATCTTTCACCACCTGATGAACGCCGCGTTCAATGATCGCACTGGCCTCTGTACCCATTGCTGCCAGCGCGTCAACCCACTGTTTCGTGGGGTCAGCGGTATCCGGCCCGGCAGGCACGTTAAACCAGTCGGGCAAATGGACAAAGTCGGGTTTGGGATAGGCACCGATACAGGTTGTTTTTACCGCCATCTCAGTTTCTCCGTTACCACCATGAATTGAACCGAAATACACTTCATGGACTATGATCCGCCATACTCAGGCCTGGTGTCCACCAACCGACTGTCAGCTGTCGTCTCCGCCTAACTTCTGCCCGCCTGTCTCTACTCGCCATGTCTGCCCCGAATCCCGACCCTTAGCCAAAGCCAAAGCCCGATCTTGGGCGTGAATCCGGGCGCAACGCGTGATCTTAGCTTTTTGGGAGTTGGTCGCTCGGTTATGAACCCACACAAAAACAAAGCACGCATTAGAGAACAGCGAATGTCTCGACGGCGTCTGGCGCAGGCGTTAGCATGGCAGCAACCTCTATCCAACCACAACGACAGGACTGGCAGTCATGGCGCATGGCGTACCACAAACACTTGAACAGGTGCATTCGCTGGCCTTCCGGGCGCTGATCGCGCAGGGATTTTCAGCAGAGCAAGGGCATGCCATTGCAGACACCATCACGGCTGCCGAGCGTGATCGTTGCGAGTCTCATGGGCTGTTCCGGCTTCCGTTTTACATCAAGGCCGCCAGCAACCCGGACGCCGATAAAACTGCCGTGCCAACACTCACCGTATCCGACTCCTCGGTCGTCCGAGTGGATGGGGCGCGGGGGTTCTGCCCGCTAGCGCTGTCAATCGGTCTGGACCCGCTGACCGAGAAGGCAAACGAGCGCGGTATCGCCGCGTTAGCGATCAACAACACCTATAACATCGCGGCGTTATGGCCTGAAGTGGAGGCACTGGCCGAGCGCGGCCTGGTCGCGTTTGCGTTTACCGCCTCCAACGCCTTTGTCGCACCCGCCGGCGGCACCCAACCGCTGTACGGCACCAACCCGATGGCGTTTGCATGGCCCCGGCGGGATCAACCGCCCATGGTGTTCGATCAGGCCTCCAGCGCCAGTGCCAGAGGCGAGATACAACTACACCTGCGTGACGGCAAACCGATCCCCGTCGGCTGGGCCATTGATCGCGAAGGACAGCCCACCACCGACCCTGCCGCGGCACTCGACGGTGCTCAGCTAACCTTTGGCGGCTACAAGGGCGCAGCGCTTGCGTTGATGGTTGAGCTGCTGGCAGGTGCGCTGATCGGCGATCTGTTCAGCTACGAATCAACCGAACACGATACCCTCGGCACTGGCGCGCCGTTTGGCGGAGAATTTCTGATGGCGCTGTCACCGGCGCATTTTCAACAGGGAGGCAGCGCGACTCACGCATTTGATCGAGCTGAATTGTTATTTGCAAAAATACTGGAGCAAGACGGTACCCGGTTGCCCTCCTCGCGTCGTTTTTCAGCACGCGCCGAGACGCTGTCACAAGGCGTAATCGTTAACGAGACACTGTTCAACAGCATAAACGACTACATCGGCTAACGCAGCAAAGCGGTGAGCAACCTGACACCATGTCGCTAAAGTGTGTGGTGGCACACATTGCAATCAGATCATTTTCTACTGGGTTTTGCGCGAAATTGGTATCGTACCGGCACGTTCGCGTCACAATGTGCGAACTTAGACACGCCATAATTGCCCGCCGGTCGCTAACCTGTTGATCGGTGCAAGTGGCTCGATGCGATACCGACAGCCAGCGACATAACCAGCGCAGTATCAATACACATAACAGACAAAGACAATGAATACGCCTTTTAATTGGTCCGACGCAGAGTACCAACAATTCGGTAATGTCGCGCAGGTGTCCAAACACCACTACCACACGCTACCGCTGTTTGAACCTGCGGCACTGATTTCCTTACTCGACAATTACCCTCGCAAGTGGTTACAGGCTTTCACAATGGGTGACGACCCTTGTCGGGCGGATGAGTGGCAATGTGTTGATATTGCAGACCACAGTCGCGGCGAGGACTTGTGGCGTGCGGCAGAGACCGGACGCATTTGGTTTAACATCACGCACATTGAAAAATACGATGATGTGTTCGGCAAGTTGATCAGTGATATGTACAGCCACCTGAGTCAACATTGCACCCACATGCCTGACATGCGCGCCAACTACAGCACGCTACTGATCAGTTCTCCCAAAGCGCAAGTCTACTATCACCTTGATGCCGAGCCCAATATGCTGTGGCATCTGCGTGGCCAGAAAAAAATCTGGATCTACCCCGCCATGGATACCGACTTCGTCCCGCAAGAGTGCCTTGAAGATATCTATGCCGGTGCAATGGATGAAAA
>CALDUO010000039.1 GCA_937923745.1 uncultured Granulosicoccaceae bacterium | reverse complement strand
CTTCGACAGGGTATGCCTTGGACACGAGTCGTCATGACTTGCAGGCCAGCCATCCCCAAACCATTAATCACAAACGTAAATCAGGAAACCACCCATGACCGATCAAAACCGTCGTCAATTTTTATCAACCGCAGGCGCAGCCGTTGTCGCTATTCCTGCCGCGTCTTTAATTGGTTCAAGACTGGCTTTCGCTTCTGACCTGCCTATGGTTGATACCGCGTCTGCACAAGCCGTGGCACTGCAGTATGTAGAGATGAGTGCAAAAGCAGACCAAATGTGCGAGAACTGTGCACTGTACCAAGCCAAAGAAGGCACCGAGGCAGGCATGTGCCCGCTGTTCGCTGGTGCACAGGTCGGTGGCAAAGCGTGGTGTAGCGCCTGGGCACCTAAAGGCTAAAAAGACACAAAATGGCATAGTCGGGGTTCATAACCCCCGGCGATTGATTGCCCGATACCGGTCGGCACTCGCCCGGCCGGTACACTCCCGGCCGGTACACTCCCGGCCAGTACACTCCCGGCCAGTACACGCCTACCGCCACTACCGCCCACGGGAATCGTCTGCGACAACCGACTGTCGCAACGAGAGCGAAGGGAGGTCACTGTTGCTGTCGCGCTTTAACAACAAGCAGTATCGACATCGATGCTCGGAACCGGCACCACAGATGGTGCCACTCGTCTATCCCCATGTACCGCTCTGCCAGATAAAATCCCGCTATAGCCTGAGCTGACATGTTCCGGCCCCGAGAGGTCTCCTACTTGACGGGGTCACCTCTTTCAGATCCTTTCTCATCCGACATCCACCTGTCCCCCGCACTGCTCTCTTTTTAACTGCGCTGAAGTGTGTCACTCTGCCAATAACACGCTTTTGTGTTTTTAGGGGCTGTGACCAGACGCCCGGTGTCTGCACAAAGCTGCGTTTTACAAAACAACGCTCTAAATGACTATGGTATTAAATGACCACTGTTTCTGTTCTGACACTGGGTTATCGTTTAACTGGGTTATCGTTTATCTAACTGGGTTATCGTTTAAGTGAGAACCATTATGACCGTCCCGTATCCGGTTTCATATCCATGGGCTGAGGAGTCTGCAGCTGATCGAATCGCTGCGGTACAACAACGCGTTAAATCGAGCGACCCTGCCACGCAATCTGTTTTTACCCAGTTATTTCATGGTGCGAAAACCGCCACGGCTGGAGCAGATTCAGCTGTGTTCGCGTCGCCAGCCAGCGGATTACAGGGGGCGTTAGTCTCTGTTAAAGACCTTTTTGACGTGAACGGATATGTCACCCGAGCGGGCACCCGGTTCATGCAACGCAATGCGCCTGCGAACGAGGATGCTGCAGTAGTATCTGCGCTTCGGTGTGCAGGCGCTGTCATGGTTGGGCACACCGGGATGACCGAATTGGCGTATTCCGGGCTGGGTATCAATCCTCACTACGGTACACCTGACAATGCGCTGTATCCGGGCTGCATCCCCGGGGGCTCGACGGCCGGTGGTGCCGTATCGGTAGCCATCGGGCTTGCCGATATCGCACTGGGTACCGATACCGGTGGTTCACTTCGTATTCCGGCAGCCTTTAACGGTATTGTCGGTTACAAGCCTACGCAACGCTCGGTATCACGACGCGGTTGTCGGGCATTATCCGTGTCATTGGACAGTGCTGGCGTGATGGCAGAAAATGCTGCTATTTGCGAGCTTGCCTATCACTGCATTCGGTCGGCAGAGATACAGCCCGACACAGCGCTGACCCCGGAATTTGTAATACCGGTGAACTATGGAATGGATGATCTTGAACCCAACGTGCAAGCTTTGTTTGACCAGGCGGTGACACGTTTGCGGAATGCGGGTTTTACGGTAGTGCGGGATACGCTGGCGTCGCTTGCTGCACTGAACACGCTACCGGTCTGGCAATTTGCAGCAGTGGAGAGTCGCGCTGAATACGCAGAGGCTTATAACGCTGCACCAGAACTCATTGATCCTGCGGTGCTCAGTCGAATGTCGCGTGCTGATGACGTGAGCGCCGTGGTCTATCGGCAAACGATCAATCAGCGGAGCCAATTGATCGATGCTTTTGCGCAAGAACTTAACGGACGTGTTCTGTTGATGCCGACGGTGCCAATACTGCCACCTGCGTTTGACAGGCTGAAGAAGCCTGTTGACTATAACCGAATTAATTTGCAGGTGTTACGTAACACGAGTATTGCCAATGTTATGGACGGTTGCAGTATATCGTTGCCGATCAGCGACGGACGGCATACCACCGGCTTGATGATGACTGCAAAAGCGCTGTCTGATGATGCCTTACTGTCACTGGCGGTCGCGTGTGAGGAACATCTGGCATAGCATGCTGCAATTGGCTGCAAGCACCGACTAACCGCTGCGGCGCATGGAGGTGTTGTTAACCGAGTCAGCCGTATGATTGTTGTCGACTGATATGTTTGAGCGCAGGCTATCAACATATCGTTTGACTGTCAGCAGTAAGCTGGGTAGTGGGCTCAGTACAATATCAACGTCACAGTGAAACCGACTAGTGTCAGCGTAGCTTTGTTTGTATTCGTAGTCACCCTTTAACAAATCAACTTCAGTCATGCCGGCTTCTATCGCCAGGCTGATTAACCGGCACATCATCAGATGCCCGGGCGCCAGCTGTGAATGCGCCGGTGAAAAACCGGTTTGAAATAGTGACACTTGTGTGTTGTGTGAAAATCCGTACTCGACACCAATAATGTCGTCGTCCAGCGTCAGTGTGAGAAGCCAGAGCTGATCGCGTTGGGCAAGCTCGCTCATAAAATCACGGTGAAACTGTAAATAGGCGTCATCGTTGAATGAGCCGGAGGCCTGACCTCGTTTCATGGTCCATCGTTGCTGATGCAGCCTCTTTAAAGCCTGAAAAGCGGTCTCAATCTCTGGTTCTGTTTGGCAGCGGTGATAGCGTGCATCGCCGGTGCGTGCCAAACGGTTGTTACGACGCTTGACCTGTTTACGAAAATTACGTGATTTGCGCGTGAGGAATGTTGGCCAGTCATCAGCGAGCAGGGCGACCGGCCGACTGATTGCCGGTGTTTCACTGATGTAGCGTGTCAAGTGATGAGTCTGTGCCAGTGTATCGGATAGCTGACGGAGGCTTGTGAGGTTGACGCTATGCGCTGGCAAATCCTGCAAATAGAGTCTTTGCAGGTTCTTTTTTGTTAGAATTGCGGCGAGCAGCTGAGCGCTGATCTGCGCCGCGTTCTCTGCTTGCACGACAAAATCAAGATCATCGGGTGTTGTATTGCCACCACGGCCAATGAACAAGAGTGTGTCGAGCGTTAACACACCAAAGCGCCGGGTTTTTCGTTGATACAGCGGTGCTATGCCGACGATTGTACCGTGTTGTCTGGCGACATAAATAGCCAGTGAACCCAAATGAGCGTGATGACGCCACCAGGTACGATTACAGAGCCAGGAATTAAATATGCCATACCCAGAGTCAGGCCCGGTCAGTGCCTCCCACGCTGTCTTGAGTGCATCAAATTCAGACTCTGTCGTGACCACACTAACAGACAGCACCGTCTGTTCGGTGGCGTCTGGCGTTAGTTCAGCCAACGCACTGGCTCCGAACCGTTATGGCTGTAAATACCGCACAGTGAGGTTGCGATAATACCGTGGATATCCTGCTGGACTGGGCTATACAGCCCGTAGGTTTTGTTGCTTGTTTGTGGATACTGGCATTGGGACTATGGGCGGTTGCATACGGTGCAAAACCTAAACTGGCCTTTGTCAGCGTCTGCTTGCCAACGTCGATTTTTTGGTTACTGGCTACGCCGGGATTTTCGAATTTCACTTTAAACAAACTCGAGCATGCAAGGGATAACCCTGCTGTCTGTGAATCGGTGATGCCAACGGCACCGTTGGTCGTGTTAAGTGGCGGTTTGGACAAATATGTAAAAAGTAATGACCCATACCGAATACTCTCTCGCGACTCACTGTTACGTGCACTGCATGCCGTAGACCTGCTGCGTAACTCTGCGATGACAGGTCCCGTGTATATTTCCGGCAGTGTGTCCCATGAGCGAAACCCGTCTGAAATTATGTCACACATACTGGTTCAAAATGGCGTTGATTCTCACAGAATCGTTCTGGAAACAGCCAGTGTTTCTACTATTGACAGTGTTGCCGCGATTGCCGAATTGCTGCCTGTTGATCAAACTCCTGCTATTACCGTACTGACGTCCGCAAGCCACACATTACGTGCGTCTCTGGCGTTCGAACAAGTCGGTTATACGGTCTGTCATATCGACGGTGTCGATACCGGAGCCTCACCGGCTGTGTTACCGGTTAGCCTTTTGCCGTATCTGTCGGGGCTTGTCCGGTCAGACCGTGTAGTCAGAGAAGCGTTAGCGCTCTTGGTGTATCGACTCAAAGGATACCTGTAGTGATGTCTACCAGCTCAATGGTACATACAATAATCCAGCCTGAAGCCATGCTGTGATGAAAAAATTATATGACGCAGTGGGCGCTATCAGCCTCTTTGATTCACGGTGGGTCGGGTTCGCCTATCGTCAGTTACGCCGAGTGGTGCCGTGTGACATCACGCATGTATTGCTACAGGAGCACGTTGGGGCAGAATATGACAGTCCAAAGGAGCATGGACCGGAGAAAAACACACCACAGGAAATCGTGCCAAGTAAAGAAATGGTGCAAGGCAAAAACGGGCAGCAGCCTGACAGTGCCGTTTATGCAGGTAAGTCCTTGCACGCCGATAGTGCTGTAACCTGCCGTCAACTCAGCGATGATGAACTAACGGTATTAAGCAGTGACACTCAGTATGACATCTCTGCAGATTTGCTCAGCGACAAACGCGGCGAGGGCTATGTCTGTTACGGCGCGTTGATTGATGGCCAAGTGGCAGGGTATCTGTTGTACGCCACCGGGGAGATAGCCGCCCACCATAACTCGGGTGGTACCTTTGCCGGAATAACATTTAAAGGTATTGGCCTGGTACTGCCCGGTAACACAGGTTACCTGTTTAAGTGTCTGGTACTGACATCTTATCGCGGTCGTGGCATTTTGCCGCAATTGCTGCACCATGCAATGGCAGATGCTGGCAGAGACAATGGTATTGTTTATTGGGTGACCACCACAGACCTGAGCAATCGCGCGGCATTCAGCGCATTTTCGCGTGCCGGTTTCCGGCGAGTTGGTATTGCCGCAGAATACGTGGTGTTAGGACGACATTTGTTTCGTACCCCTGCCGTTAAGCTTGGCAATGGCAATACGGTTCAAATGCGCAAGCCAGCAAGCCACGCAGCCTGACGCCACTTGCACTTAAGTCGATTGACGGTGACGAGCGAAGGACGCTGGTTGTTTCGAGCTCAGTTGGCGCAACCCGTTTGGCGCATCAGGATCTACCTGCAGGTCAGTGATGTAACTATTGGCACGTGATGATCGCTCGAACGGTTTTATTTTATTGATGGCACGATAACTAAACCGCTTTAACGACGGAATTGCGCCGTCCTCTGCCATGCTGCGTGCACGAATACCCATGCGCCGTAACAAAAAACGGTTGGCCAGTTGCACATACTCGCGCTGGTAGGTGCTGCGTGTCAGGTAGCTGGTTGCCAGTGACACATTCATATCAATATTTTCAATTCTGTGCGGTCCGTTGTGTGGCCATGACGCAACATCACCGGGTGAGAGCACATAGGCCTGTGAGTGTTGGTCGAACGCTTGGTCAAATGGCAGGTTTTCATCCATTGCACCGGCATAGATATCTTCAAGGCACTCTTGCGGGACGAAGTCGGTATCCATGGCGGGGTAGATCCAGATTTTTTTCTGGCCACGCAGATGCCACAGCATATTGGGCTCGGCATCAAGGTGATAGTAG
>CALDUO010000038.1 GCA_937923745.1 uncultured Granulosicoccaceae bacterium | reverse complement strand
GGGTTGTTAATAGAGCCTGCGAATACGGTGGAGTCCAGAAACATCGCGGTTTGTCCCTGTAAAAACGCGGCACCTGCTTCGGCAAAACCAAACGTTTGTGCGCCCTCTGGCCCACAGTCGACGATAGTCTTGAGTGCATTTGCCGCTTTCACACCGGCTTCGTTATTGACGATGGGCTTCCAGTTGTCATCAAAAATGCGACCACCCAATGGTGCAAGATGCAGCAAAAAGGCATGACTGGCATGGTGCCCGGATGCAGCACGCGACGACAGTCCACCCATACCGGGCTCTAGCTGCGGTATTTGACAGGCAATTTCCAGCATCTCGTCATAAGTTTCCGGGACTGACAGCCCGTGCTTTTCAAAAATATCTTTGCGATACCCGAGAATGGATGTTTCAGACCCAAACGGAATACCGAACAGGGAACCGGTAGGACCTGCCATATAACCCTTGTTACCACCGGCAATACCGATATTGGCGACATAGCCATCAATCAGATCAGCCGGGTCATAACCGGGGTCAGCCAGTTTCGGATTCATAAAAAACCGCGCCAAATTTTCGAGTTGATCGGCGTATACGTAGTCGGCTTTGGAAAACACCACGTACGCAATCAAGTCATAGTCACCCTTTGACTTGGTCAGCTCCAGCGTTTGTTTCTCGCGCATTTTCAGGTATTGCAGCTGATCAACTTCAACACGAATGCCGGTCTCTTTGGTGAATTCCGGCAATACTTTCATGACCGCGTCATAGTGCGGATGCGCCGGAAAATTTACGACCAGCGTGGTGCCCTTAAAATCATCATAGGGCCCCGCGATCGCAGCGGCGGACATCAACAAGCCCGCTATTGCTGTCTTGAATGGGGTAATACACTTCATCACTTCACTCTCCTCGTTGGGTCTTTTTTTATCATGGCTCAGACGCGAATGGCGTCTGATCGAACGCTTTAACCGCACTGTGCGGCATATGGACGACGATGTGACACGCTGTTGGTGCCATCAAATTCTGTTTTCGCTCGTCGTATCAAACAAATGAATAGAACCGGGCCGTGGTTTGAACAGCAGAGTCTCGCCGGGCGCCACACGGTCAGCTGATATCAGTTCGACCCGAAGCTGCTGCTCGCCGCTTTGGGTTAATAAAATGGATTGCGCTCCAATGTACTCGGATAACAACACCTGCAACGACAGCGTCTGTGCAGCATCGGTGTTGTCGGGTGCAGCACGGTCCGGACTTTGAACCAACACCAGGTCGGAGGGGCGAATACCCAAAGTGACCGCGTCGATATTGTTGTTGGCATGTGCACGCGCAGCGATATCGTCGGGCAACTCAAGCCTGATACCAGACGCCACAAAGACAAGGTTATCGTTGTGTTGCTGCAAGGATCCCTGAATCAGGTTCATGGGCGGGCTACCGATAAACCCTGCCACAAAAATACTGGCAGGCTCTTTAAACAAGGTTTCTGCGGTGCCCTGTTGGCGAATATAGCCGTCTTGCATCACCACAATACGATCACCGAGCGTCATCGCTTCGATTTGATCGTGGGTGACGTAAATCATGTTTTTCTGCACCTGCTGTCGCATCAGTGCCAGCTCTGCGCGCAACTGCCCACGCAACTTTGCATCGAGATTGGACAGTGGCTCATCGAACAAGAAGGTCGAGGCATCACGCGTTAACGCACGTCCCATGGCCACACGCTGACGTTGTCCGCCGGAGAGCTCGGCAGGTTTGCGGTGCAGGTAATCGCTTAAGCCAAGCCTTGCCGCAACCTCTGTGACTTTCTGATTAATCTCTGCGCGAGGGCGTTTTTCAAGCCGCAGCGCAAATGACATATTTTTGGCGACATTCATGTGCGGGTACAACGCGTAGTCCTGAAACACCATGGCGATATCCCGCTCTTTGGGTTCCAACAGACTCACGGGGCGTTCATCAATGTAGATTTCGCCGCCGGATACAGTTTCAAGCCCGGCGATCATGCGCAGCGTGGTGGATTTCCCGCAGCCTGACGGACCGACGAGCACGGTGAACTCGTTGTCCTCCATGGTCAGGTCTATGGCGTGAATGACCTCAGTCTGGCCGTAACGTTTGACGAGACTATCGAGATGTATGCGCGGCATGCTGTTTAACCATCTTGCACGTGTCCAAGTGTTGAGGTGCGTCGGAGCAGCGTAGTCTCTACCCTCGCTGCCTTGCTGACAATGTTAACGTTATCATAACTTTTTTCATGCTGCCAGAAAAAGATGACAAGAAAATAAATCAGAAAAAGATGCCCCGTGAGGAATACGCAGAAAATGATGACCCGGTCAGGCTCCGGCCAACGCAGCACCCCCAAGGTTTAACCTCACGGCGAATACCTGTGTCGATACTGGTCTCGGTACTGGTCTCGAAACTGGCCACGCCATCAGCCACGCTACCGGCTCCGATAGCTGCCTTCTCCACACCAGAGACAACCATCGGCACCTGATCGGTGCCTGGGACCGGTGCCTCGGCCCGATGCCTGGGACCGGTGCTCGGGACCGGTAATTGGGCCCGTCGATTCGGACGGCATCTGAGCTCCGCACCGAAGCCGGTTTAATTCCAAACAGTCCTGACGTCGCTGCCCAAATGTCCACCCGTGATCACGCATCATCAAACAGTAAAACAGGGGTAGTACCAATTACCTGACCGGTTACCTGAGCAGTCGACCGGACAGAGGAATGAGCAGATAAATAGGCAGGCAAATAGGCAGGCAAATGGGCATCGGCATTGGGTGAGGTTATTGAAGAAGACAGTGCCAGCGGCTTTAATTCACGCGATGAATTTTAGTCATGACATGAGTGATACACAACGATTCAACAGCTACACTGTGAGGCCAGCAAGATACAAGATAAGCAGTCAGACGGCATATTCAATGGCGATAAAATCGAAGGGGCAGACGATTATTGACTCTCGACAATAGCGTTGCCATTGTAAACACACCACAACAAAAAACACTGTAATAGCAGAGGTAAAACGTCAGAGACAAACCAAGACAGCAACCGGCATGTCGGTAAAAATCTGGATTATGAAACTAGATTATAGATCTGAGTTATTCGGCTTGCGTAACTCGTAACGTTATGCTTTGACGTTACTCACATTAAGACAAACCATAAACAACTGAAGGACAACCGAGAGTCAACAGGTAGACAAATGGCACAGCAGCCAGCTGGTGCCATTTATTGCATTAACCTACCGTTAACACATCCCAGCATGCACCCATCGTGTGATAATCCGTTTTACCGGGCGGAGACTTTAGATCGTCGTAGACTGAACCATCGCGTTGACGAATCCGGAACCACGCACCCTGCTCATGATCAATCAGGTGTTGCCAGCTCCATTCCCACAGACGCTGATAATCGGCCGCATACTGCAGATCATCAGTGCGTCGATACAGTCGCCATGCCGCAGCGAATGCTTCGGCGTGCACCCAAAAGTATTTGTGCGCATCACAAAAGGAGCCGTCGGGTGCAAACCCGTAAACCAGACCACCAAACTCCGGATCCCAACCTTGGG
>CALDUO010000037.1 GCA_937923745.1 uncultured Granulosicoccaceae bacterium | reverse complement strand
ACCGGTATCACCATCTCATCAGAGCAGGGTGCAACAGCCAAAGCTGTGTGTAAGGGATTACCCGTTGATATTGTCATCGATGATTACCGCTCACTCAGCGGCACATACGACGCTATCTTTTCAATCGGTATGTTTGAGCATGTAGGATACAAAAATTACGCGACCTACTTTGATGTTGTGAGCCGCCTGTTAAAACCTGATGGTTTGTTTTTATTACACTCTATAGGCACGAACCTGTCGGTGACAATGACCGACCCATGGATCGAACGTTATATATTCCCCAACTCCATGTTGCCGTCGGCCGCGCAAATAACCGCGGCTTACGAGAAAAAATTTGTGATGGAAGACTGGCATAACTTCGGTCCAGACTACGACACAACACTCATGCAGTGGCATAAAAATTTCGTTGAGGCGTGGGATAACGGTTTTGCCGACGAATACAGCGACGAGTATGACGACGAGTTTTTTAGAATGTGGAATTACTACTTGTTGTCGAGTGCCGGGTCTTTTCGGTCGCGTGCCAACCAACTGTGGCAAATACTCTTCTCTGCCAACGGTATTCGGGGTGGGCTGGAGTCTGTGCGCTAGACCCAGCGTCCAGACCAGAGCCGCCATACCCAGAGCCACCATACCCAGAGCCGCCATACCCAGTGCAGTCAGACCCAGTGCGCGCTAGCGTAATGCTAGTTTAAGCAGGCCAGATGCCCGGTGAATTCGGCAGTGGGCGCATTCCCCTCGGCAACGGTCGGTACAAAGTCCGGTGTTGATGTCAGTGAGCACCTGACGCCATTCGGTTGCAGGGCGGTTGATGTGCCCAATACATGGTTTGGGATAATAAATGCCCACCGGGCCTCGCACGATGCACCAATCGCAACCCCATTGCCCGGACACGCCATGGTGCAATTGGCAGGTGCGTTAAACCCTTGATGTAACGCGGTGCAGTTCAGCGACACATGACTGACACTTAGGTTCGTCGATGGTGTACCGGGCGATGTTGTCGGTGGTGTCGTGCCGGGTTGAGCCACCTGAACATTTTCAAAGCGCTCGCTGGTCGTGTGGTTGATCACGATGTAACTGCCAGGCGTCACGTCACATCGCGCGATTTGACCCTCACAAATGGTCGCAAAGGTGGTGGCATCCTGCACCTGGTACCAGCCTGGCGCACTGGGCAAGTTGATGGTGGTGCCAGACACGGTGGGCATCGCCCGCGCAACGGTCGGTATTGCCAGTGCCGCCAGTAGCAGCAGCCCTAATAGTCCCGCCGCTAAACCCCGCTGCCATCTGTTTTCAGAGCCGGTGCCTTCGCGCCCCTGCGCAGTGCCTGTCGCCCGCAGATCGAGGTGGTTGTGTGCATTGGGTCGGTAGGTTGGCGACGTGGCGGTGTTGGTCTGTAGTATCCGTGGCATGGTGACAATGCAGCCTCTTAAGGGAGATTGCCCCCGATGATACCTTATCTGCCGAGCGACTGTTTTGGGAATGCGTAATGCGGCGCTCGCTGCTGGCTCTGGTATCATGGCGTTTTTTAAGCGTAGATAAGATCAATGGCGTTTCAGGTTCAGGGTAAGTTGTATCGGGTGTTCGACACCGAAAAGAAAACCGATACTTTTCAGGCACGCGAATTTGTGTTGGAGGTCGTCGATGGGCAATACCCACAGATGATCAAGTTTCAGCTCACACAAGACAAATGTGCCCTGATTGACGACTACAGCGAAGGGCAGGAGCTCACCGTGCATTTTGACTTGCGTGGCCGTGAATGGAACGACCGTTTCTTCACCAACCTCAGTGCGTGGAAAATCGAGACCGGGGCTGGCAGCCAGGGTGGCGCTCAGCAAGGTGGTGCGCCGGGCAACCAGGCAGGTGGCGACGACTCACTGATGCAGGCCCAGGAAAAAGCAGCGGCGCAACAGGCATCTCAACTGGCCGACTTTGACGACGATATACCGTTCTAGCGCTCTGCCACCGCACCAAAGTTAACCTAAACTATCCGCAGCGTCCCGCTGTGGATAGCCGGATGCAACTCCGGCACAACCCACACGTGACATTGGCGTGATGCGTTTGCAGCGCAGCACGTGACCTAACCAGCAACAATAGCCAGCATGGATACTCAAGCCGCGTTTGCGTTTTACGAGTCGATAAAACATCGCTTGCCGGTTGCGGTTGAGCGGGCGGCCGCGGGGGGCAATGCTTTTCCTGCAGAACCCCGTTACGCCAGTAGCATCGTAGACATCGCGGATCATTTTGATGTGTTCGTGTTTGATGCCTACGGTGTTTTAAATGTGGGTAGCACGGTGATTCCGGGTGCAGTGGAAAGCGTTGCGACTCTTGGGTCAATGGGTAAATCGTTATACATACTTACCAACGGATCATCGTTACCGCTCAATCGTGTAAAGAGCAAGTTTGATCGCTTGGGGTATCGGTTTTCCGACGACCACATTGTCTCCAGTCGCTATTGCGCCGAGTCGTCAGTGTTACAACACGATTCGCTGTTTCGGCAACAACATCAGCGTGACATGCTATGGGGTGCCATCATTGGCAATAGCTCCACCATTGACGACTTGCCGGTTAACGCGATAGCGCTGACTGACAATGCTGCTGATTATGATCGCGTTGACGGGTTTGTGTTTCTCAGTGCCGGTACCTGGAATGATTCTCGGCAGGCGTTACTCGAACAGTCAGTGCGCCGTGCGACACAGCCACGCCCGTTTATTGTGGGGAACCCCGATGTTGTTGCGCCTGACGGCGGTTACTTGAGTCTTGAGCCAGGGTTGTTTTCGCACCGGTTAATGACAGCCACCGATACCCGTGCTGAATTTCATGGTAAACCGTTCCCGTCGGTCTTTGACGAAGTGAAACGCCGCATCGGTGGTGCTGTATCACCGGAACGTATTGCAATGGTCGGCGACACGCTGCACACCGATGTTATTGGTGGTGCCGCCGCCGGTTGGTCTACGGTGCTGGTCAGTGATCATGGTTTGTTCAGTGGGCATGATGTGTTGCCGTTCATTGAGCAAAGCGGCTATATTCCTGACTGGATCGTGCCCTCTATTTAACCTGCTGCCTGCAGTCGGGTTCGTCTTCTGTCAGGCGTACAGAAGACAGTCTGCAAGCGTTATCACTGAGTCGGCACGTGTTATATGCCGCGTTAAACATCAACTGACCGGTAACAGTGTTTTCGCTTTCGTAAGTTATGCAGGCTGAGTCACCGACTGTGCGCTGTATGGGTAGCGCTGGAGCATGTGCTGTGGACAAACTACAAAAAATTGAATGCTTCTGTAACGAATTTGTCGGTTTTACGCGTATCACCATGGAAGACGGATCGACAGGCTGGGGTCAGGTATCTACCTACCACGCCGACATCACCTGTCAGGTCATGCACCGGCAGGTAGCCCCATGGATGCTCGGTCAGGATCTTACCGATCTTGATGATGTACTCGATCGAGTCACCGAACGCGAACACAAATTTCCCGGCTCTTATCTCAGACGTGCGATGAGCGGTGTTGATACAGCCGTGTGGGACATGCGCGGTAAACGCGCCGGTGTCAGTGTGTGCGAATTACTCGGTGGTACACCTGGGCCGTTGCGTGTGTATGCATCATCAATGAAACGCGATATTACGCCTGAGCAGGAAGCGCAGCGCATCGTGA
>CALDUO010000036.1 GCA_937923745.1 uncultured Granulosicoccaceae bacterium | reverse complement strand
GATCGCACAAAATTGTGAAAAGCTAAAGCCGTAGTCGGTGTTTGACTGTGCCAATACAAATAAAGGAGTTAACAAAAGAGGCGTGCACAACAGCCATTGTTTAATGTAAGAGAGAGACATGCTTGTTGGCGTCCTGTAGTTCCGTGGTTCCGTGTAGAGAGCAACCAAATCACCGGGTTTTGAAAGATACTACACCTGATAGTTGCTCATCTCAACTCAGTCTGGCTACTAACCGATTTTCCGGCAACCCACAGCCATTCTGGCGGCTAACACAGCGCTGTTATCGCCAGCCTTGTATTAGTTAGCGTGGCGAACACGCAGACGGCCGCGTCGCCAGAGCATGAGCAACAAGAACGGCAGTGTCAGCGGTGGTATAACTCCTGATTGACTGGCGCCTATCACACGCCATTCAATGGTCAGTTCATCGGTTGCAAAATTATCGCTGACAGTAAGTACAGTGGTGAACTGCCCGGTGCCGGTTGGGGTGCCGGTTATGCCGCCGCGTTCAGTCAGAGTGAGTCCGTCGGGTAATGAATCTGCGGTGATTGTCAGTGTGTCCTGATCTGCGTCCTGTGCCACGCTTGTAATGTTAACCGCAGTGCCTACCGTTGCACTCTGATGATGATTCAGCGTGATAACGGGTGCTAAATTGTTGGGGGCAGCACTGGCGCCACTAACCGGTAATATGTTTCTGGGCTGGATGAGAAAGCTGTCATGATGACTGTGCATCAGCTCACGATCTTCATTACGCGGCAGGTGGTGAAACGAAATGCGGTGCCACGCGACCAGGTCAGCGTTGTCCAGTGATTCGCCGTTGGCGTAATCCAATACTGAATCATCGCACTCAGGATTAAAGCGAGTGTTCTGACTGGCAAAACGTTCACAGTCGTTATGCGTTGTCACAAAAAAATCAAACTCAGTGTAAGGTGCTTTGTCAGCCTGTACCAACCGATGTCCGTAGTGTAGCGGTTCAATACGATAGCCAATACTGTTGGGTGCATCGGTATCCATAATGTCCCACGCCCTGAATTCGTCGGGTTGAACGGCGTCGGAGGTTTCTGTTGTGAGTCGTGTCCGTGTTTTGATCCTGGTGCCATCGGGTTGCAGCGGCCAGTCTATACGGTAGACAGCATCGTCAGTGCCCGAGTCTCCCAAATCGAAATCGAGTCGCCAGTAGTAGTTATGTGTGTGTGACAGCCATGATTTATCGGTGACACCCTCGAGTACACGACCAAACAGAGACCGGGTGTCTGTCGTGTTGCGCTGCAGTGCACCGGCGGCACTGATACTCGGTTCTAAAGCACCATTATCATAAAATTGCCAGCGCACTGTGTAGGCGTAAGAGCCAACCTGTGAAATAGAGAACAGCGACAAGCTGTCAGCACCTGGTGCAGATTGAGTGGTTACTGCGGTGTTGGCGGCCTTGTTTAGAAGCGTACACGCGGCTGCCTCTCCATTAAGATTCAACAGCGTACCGCCGGGACAGTCGTCTTCGTTGAGTGTTACCCGAAAGGCGCCGCCTAACCCAAACTGTGTGACATCGTGAAAGGTGACGTTGCTGTCGTCGTACACCACGTGTAACTGACTTAGCCGTAAACTGCCAAACACACGCAGCGGCTGCGCGTCCGGTGGCGTGTAGAACACATTGGATAAAACGATGTTTTCGCGCTCGTTACTGTCAAGGCACATTGACCAACGAGCACCGTTGTCAAACTCCTGGGTGACTGTTTTTAACGCACCACACTCAGCACCTGAATCTGCGGGCACTTGTGATCCCAAATCGTTTAACGGCGCCGGTGCCTGCTCTGGTGCCTGTTCTGGTATTTGTACATTGGATTGCGCGGCTGCAGGCTGTATTGCACCCAATACGCTGAACCACAATACGAACGCGAAAAGTCGTGTCAGGTTAATGCCGGTTTGTGTGGGTGTACAACTCACGGCAACACCGCCTGTTCAAATGGCGAGTTCTGGCTCCAGTCAAACGGTATTAACGAGAATTGACTTTTGCGGGGTTGCAGGGTGGGCCAATCGTTCAGGGTTGGATCAATGCGACGTGTGATCGAAAACCACAATACCGGGTCTTCATCTGCGAGTAGCTGTCCATTGATAAAACGATCCAGCGCGTCGGCGCAATCGGGATACACTGACCGGTTATTTAAAATAAAACGCTCGCAGGCGTTATTCACGGTAACCATTAAATCAAACTGGGCGAAGTTGATGGTGTTACTGCGATAACGATAACTCTGCGGTTGAGGGTCGAGCAGGTAACCGACACGGGTTGCGTTGATGCCATCGGTGGAAGCTGAGAGCTCGGCATCATAGACACGCCATTTCCTGAACCGCTCGGGGTCGGTGCGTCGCAGCGTTTCGACATTGAGTGTTTGTTGGCTCATCAGGCGCCGGTCGAAGCTGGTGTTGTCAGACGTAAAATCAAACTGCTCGACGATGTCGTTATCGAAGGTCTCTCCGATTGACACATCCACGCGCCAGTTGGTCACGACAGTGGCAGTTGCAGCAAAGGGTTTGATCGCGTCAGCTGCATCGGCGCCAAGAATATCGTTGCCGTGCTGTGGGTTGTCGGTGAATTGTCCGAGCCGACCAGACAGCGTGCTGCCGGGGCGCACGGTTCCGTCTTCGAGTAGCTCGTACGACACTGACCAATCAAAACTGCCCAGTTTTGCCGCGTGACTGAGGCGCACACCGGCCTGTCGTTTTACCTGACGGTTCTGATAGCGCAGCAGGTGACCGGCATCAAACGGCGTCCGGCACAGGGTCGTTAAGCTGTCGCTGCTGGCAACTGTGGTGCCCGCACAGACTGGTTGCCCGGTGATCATGGCACCGCGCTGGGTGAGTAATTCCTGGCTGCTGTCGTTTTTGTCGTAGTGTAATAACACGCCGCCCAAACCCAATTCGGCCAGCGCGTGTCTGCTGTTGCCATCGGGCGTTTGGTAATGCACGCTGGATAACGTCAGTCCGCCAATAGGGTCTACCCGCCAACATCCCTGCCAGCCAGCGCCACTGTCGAAAGCAATCTCAAACGCGGTGCTGGCCTGATCGCATCGTAGCGATTGGGCACCGACCGGTGGTGTCAGCCAAACGAAGGTCAACAACACCAGCCACGGGATAAAGGTAGGTCTCGTCATGTGCGAACTGTCACGAACATTAGCGTGCATTGCCATGCCGTAGTAACGACAATTCGCCGGTACCGGGGAAGACGACGGGTTGGATCGACAGACTTAAAAATCGGTTGGTTGTGATCGTGACCAGCGCACAGCGTGCCAACTGACAACGGTAACGGATATCGTCTTGAGTCAGCGAGGCAAGCGGTGCATCCGGCTCGTAAATAGACACCTTATAATCGAGGGTGCTGTGATCTGTCGCGTCGCGCGTTTGGGCCGCAGTCAGTTCTTGATTGATGGTTGCACGAGTTGGTTCGTGAGACTGAATCATGGTGATCACGGCTGCCTGTTCAATGTCAGTCAATGGCAAATGATGTGTCTCCAGTGTTTTTTCGACAAGCACGGAGTCGGCGCTAACATCAACCTGTCGATAGAGCGTTTGCTCGCGGTCGTAGTTGTAATAAAAAACATCTGCAATTAACGAGGATGTGTCTGGTTGTTGGGTTTTGGTGGTACGCGCCTCGACCAATAACGTGTGAATGCCGGTCAGTGGCTGAACGGTTGCAGCTTTGTCGTCCGCAGCTACATGACGGTTGACTTGTGCTGATACGACTGACAAGGCTGTGACTGGCGTTGCCGGGTCCAATGATGTTCTTGCAATCGCCTGTGCCCGTACCCGACTCTCTGTGGATAACTCGGCCGCCTGAACCATGGTTGCAGATAACAGGCTAACGATCGCCAATAGACTCAATACCACTAACAGGCATACGCCGGGCACCGGCTGCAACTCAGTGGTCCGGTGCAGTCGGGTGCTATCGTTGCGTGTGCTGCTGGCAGTGAGGCAGACAGGTCCGTTGACCGTGCCGACGGTGAGCCTCTGCGCTGTGCTGTGGGGTTTAACGAACCGCATCATAGGGGCGGATGTGCCATCTTGGTTGTCTGTGTTTGGGTTATTGCCCACGGCAGGGCCGCTAACCGTCAGGACTGGTGCAGTTGTGCGGCGGTACGGGTAAACTAGCCGCTATGACCACGCCAATAGAATGCAGTAATCCTGCCGTCAGCATCGCAAAAACCCGATACGGTTTCAGGTTTGGTCCTCGATGATTCGACCCGAAAACGACCCGAAGATCCGCACCGGATCAGGAGATAATAACGATTTTGCGACGTACTTTGGTTACGGGTCGTTAGTAAACCGAAAAACACGGCCACAAAACGAGCCGTGGCAGCGCGCAACACTGACTGGCTGGTCCAGACAATGGGCGCACCGTGCAGACCGGCCGTGGCAGCAATCTGGCCAC
Organism: uncultured Granulosicoccaceae bacterium; assembly: GCA_937923745.1. Lineage (GTDB taxonomy): Bacteria > Pseudomonadota > Gammaproteobacteria > Granulosicoccales > Granulosicoccaceae > CALDUO01. The sequence continues at coordinate 17,919 of CALDUO010000036.1, read as the reverse complement.
AGCAACAACTTTGCGGGTGACTTCTCGGGTCTGGGGGTTAGCGCACTCACCGTCAAGGCAACACCGGGCAGCCGGATCGATGGTGTTCTGGTCCCCATTGCTGTTGCAGATCTTGCTCAGCTGGATGCACGCGAGGCGGGGTACGATCGGCTGGAAATCCCGGCGTCCGAGTTTATCGTGGACACCCCGCTGACCGTTGAGACAGTGATCATGTATGTGTCCGGTGCAGAACGCTCTGGTTGGGCCAATCATGATTACCCGCTGATTCAGTCTTACATTGATTGTGTGCTGGACGGGTTTAATGCGTTGTTTGGGGCTGACGGCGTCGACCGGTTTATGGCCACCACCGAACACTGGACGCTGCCTTTGTACAATGACCGGGCACAGCCGCTGTATCCGCGTGCCATCGCACTGACAGATGATCAACACCGCCAGCATGATCAGCGGTTGGATCAATACGATCTAAACCGAATGAACCACCCGGTGGTGTAACGCCACGACCGACAAACCGCACAACCCGTCAACGATCACCCACCGTGACGGGGCATGAACCTGACAACACAGATGACCCATGACTGATATATCGCCAAACACACCGTCTATCGATGCGTATTACTCACTGAGTGACAGTCGTTTAAGTTTTACCCGGCAGCAGGCAAGCGACTTTGCCAAGCAAGTGGCCGGTGACTTTAATCCTATTCACGACACCGACGCCGCACGGTTTTGTGTGCCGGGTGATTTGTTGTTTGCCGTATTACTAAAACACCACGGTTTGTCGCGTGACACCCGGGTGACCTTTGAGGGCATGGTAACCGATGCCAGCCAACTCCATTTTCCGGCAGACCTGGATACGCAGGCCTCTATCACTGACCAACACGACAAAGTGATGTTAATCGTAGAGCGTGATGCTGAGGTCACTCATGACGCAGCATTAATCCAAGCGTTAACCCTACAATACGTGACATTCTCCGGACTGACGTTTCCCGACATTCTGGTCGAGCTCATGCGAGAGAATGACGCGATGATTAACCCATCGCGCCCGCTGGTCATTTACCGGGATATGCGAATTACGATGGAACGCCTTGACGTACCAACGGTGGCGCTTGAGTACACCGGCGGCACGATGAGCGTTGACGGTAAAAAAGGACAGGTGGAACTGAACTTTGATCTGGTGTTTGAGAAAAGTGTGGTCGGTCGCGGTCTCAAAACCATGGTGCTCGGCGGACTCCGCGCCTATGACCAGGCTGCGGTCGATGGCATTGTCGCCGATTACATGGCCATTAAAACAGCGCACTCCCAATCCGTTTAATACGGTTGTTGTTTCAACCATCAACACGGGTCTATCGTGAATAACGGGCCTATCGTGAATAAAAGAACAGCAGTAGAGAGGGCAGTTATAACGTGAGCCGCATTGTCTCGATACAACCCCGTCTGTTTAAAGTGCCGCTGGCCGAAGTGCTCGTAGACGCGATGCACGGAACCCATACGCACTTCGAACTTATCACGGTGACGGTCGCACTTGAAAACGGCGTCAGTGGCACTGGCTATACCTACACCGGTGGGCGAGGCGGGCACGCGATCATGGCAATGATTACACATGATTTGGTTCCCTATTTAACCGGGCGTGATGGCAGTGATGTAGAGGCGCTGTATGAGGCTATGCAATGGCATATGCATTATGTTGGGCGTGGTGGTGTCTTATCGTTTGCGGTGTCGGCCATTGATATTGCACTGTGGGATATTCGTGGCAAAACACAACAGCGGCCGTTATGGCAGATGGTGGGTGGGCATTCACGTTATTGCGCGGCCTACAGCGGCGGAATAGATCTCGACTATTCACTCGAACGTTTAGTGCAAAGCGTCGAGGGGTACCTGCATCAGGGCATGACTGCGGTCAAAATCAAAGTCGGCAAGCCGTCGCTCGAAGAAGACCTGCGACGTGTGGAAGCGGTGCGCCGCTGTATCGGTGATTCAGCTACCCTGATGGTCGATGCCAACTATGCATTGACTGAAGCCGAGGCCATTGATGCGGCAAATGGGTTCAGGGCCTATAACATTCTTTGGTTTGAAGAGCCCATCATTGCTGATCACTATGCAGCTTACCGCCGCATCAGTGACGCGACCGGTGTGCCATTGGCCGGTGGCGAGAATATGCACATTATTTACGAATTTGAACACGCGTTCGAGGCCGGAGGACTGAGTTATGTACAGCCCGATGCATCGAATTGTGGCGGCATCACCGGTTGGTTGCAGGTGGCTAACCGGGCGGTCTCCTATGGTATACCGGTGTGCAGCCACGGCATGCAGGAATTACACGTCAGTCTGGTCGCGGGTTTTTCACCGGGTGACCCGGCCGCATCGATGCCCCATTTGGCCGGCTGGCTTGAGGTGCACTCTTTCCCCATTGACACCTACACACACCGGCCTCTCGTGATTACTAACAAAGACGCACTCGAACCGGACGACCGGGCAACGGTTCACGCATCGTTGGCCGAGTCAACGTCACTCGGCGTAGCGCCAGATAGCGTCGGCACGGGTGTCGAATTTAATTGGGCGTCCCTCGAACCTCATGAAGTGGCACTCTAAGTGATCCTAATGAAACCGACGTTTACGGTAATGAAGTCTGAATGCCAGCTCGGCACAACACAACCGGAGTGTTACTATTGTCTTCCATTAACAGCAAAGGAATGCTGATATGACTGATACGACTCTGACACCCACCACAGTATCCAGCCCGGATTCGGCCAAAGCCAGACATCGCGCCGAAGCGCTGGATGTGCTCAATCATACGTTTGGTTATGAAGCCTTTCGGGCTGATCAGGCAGCCATTGTTGAGACGCTCATTGACGGTAACAATGCGCTGGTGCTGATGCCAACCGGTGGCGGTAAATCACTGTGTTATCAAATACCGGCGCTGGTGCGGCAGGGCACTGGTGTGGTTGTGTCGCCATTGATTGCGCTGATGCAGGATCAGGTCGATGCGTTGCGTCAGCAGGGCGTTAATGCCGCTTTTTTGAACTCAACCTTATCGTCTGAAGAATCACGTACCATTGAAAACTCTTTGTTAAGTGGTGAGCTCGATATTCTGTATGTGGCACCGGAACGTTTGTTAAGTGATTACACGCTGGGTTTATTGCAGCGTGCCAGACTGTCGTTGTTTGCCATTGATGAGGCCCACTGTGTGTCTCAGTGGGGACATGATTTTCGTCCCGAATATCAATCATTGTCGTTGTTGGCAGAAGAGTTTCCGCAGGTGCCGCGTGTTGCATTGACCGCAACTGCCGACCAACGTACCCGCGATGAAATCATACATAACTTGCGGCTTGAGGACGCACCGCATTTTATCGCGGGCTTTGATCGTCCCAATATTCGTTACACTATTTCCGAATCCAAACAGGGGCGCGATGCACTGTGGGATTTTCTCGAAACAGAGCATCCTGCCGACGCCGGCATTGTGTATTGCCTGTCACGCAAAAAAGTGGAAGAGACGGCGAAGTGGTTAGCCGGTAAGGGTCGCCATGCATTGGCCTATCACGCCGGTATGGACAGCAGTATTCGACAGATCCATCAGCAACAGTTTTTGCGTCAGGAAGGTGTCATCATGGTAGCGACGGTGGCGTTTGGTATGGGCATTGATAAGCCCGATGTGCGGTTTGTGGCTCATTTAAATCTGCCGCGCAGCGTCGAGAGTTATTACCAGGAAACCGGGCGTGCCGGTCGTGATGGTTATGCCGCAAATGCATGGATGCACTATGGCCTGCAGGACGTCATCCAGCTTAGCCAAATGCTGCAACAGTCCGGTGCCGAGGACTTACAAAAGCGGGTAGAGCAGCAAAAGTTACAGGCTATGCTGGGTCTTGCCGAGCTGTGCACGTGTCGGCGCGTCGCATTGTTGGAATACTTCGGTGAGCAGGGGCACGCAGCCTGCGGTAACTGTGACAACTGTCTGGATCCGCCAGTCACCTGGGACGGTACAGTCGCCGCGCAAAAGGCATTGTCGTGCGTTTACCGAACCGGTCAGCGGTTTGGGGTGGGATACCTGATTGATGTGTTGCTCGGTAACAGTAACGACCGACTCGTAAAAATGGGACATCACAAGGTCTCCACGTTCGGGATCGGTACGGAGTTGGGTAATGCCGAGTGGCGCAGTGTGTTTCGGCAGCTGTTGGCTATGGGGTATTTGTACGCTGATCCCGATCAGTACAACACGTTACAGCTCACTGAAATGTCCCGGCCGATATTACGGGGAGAGCAGCAAGTGGAGATGCGCAGACCCGTGGCAACCAAACGCCGCTCGACCAAAAAATCTGCCGCGGCGGCAGACGTCAGCGACACGGTTTTGTGGGAAGCGCTACGCGCCTGTCGTTCTATGCTTGCCAGCGACGCGGGTGTGCCACCTTATGTGGTGTTCCATGATCGCACGCTGGTCGAAATGGCCGAGCGGCAACCACAGACGCTCGAAGAGCTCTCCACTGTGGGTGGCGTGGGTGATACCAAATTGAGCCGCTACGGAGAAGAATTTCTAACGGTTATTCGGGAGCACCTTGCGCACCGGACACATCCGTAATCAGTTCACCCAAGGCAGTGTAATCACTGACGCGCGACGAACCGCGTCGCCAGACCAGGCCAATTTCCCGAAAGTAGCTGTCGGCCAATGGTTTGGTCTGAACACGTGAGCATTTGAGTTGCGCCGAGTCTTTTGCCATCTCCGGTATCAGCGTGATGCCTAAATCAGAGTCGACCATTTGCAGTAATGTAAACAGGCTGGACGCACTGAAGCGGCTGATGTTATCACGCCGTTTGAGTTTACAGCCCTGCAGGGCATGGGAGCGCAGACAATGGCCTTCCTCAAGTAGCATCAGCGACTCACGGTTTAATTTGTTCAGCGAGAATTTTTCGGGGTCGATCAGTTTGGTGCCGTGACTGTAAGCCAGTCGAAACCGGTCTTTAAACAGCACGTTGGTCTCAACTCCCGGCAAATCATAAGGCAATGCCAGCAACAGTAAGTCGAGTTCGCCGTCCATCAACTGGGCATGCAGGTTGTCCGTGATGTCTTCTTTCAGGTAGACCTGCAATTCGGGGTACTGGATCTGAATCTGCGGCAGAATACTGGGAAGAATGAAGGGCGCAATGGTTGGAATAATGCCCAAACGCAGAGGCCCACACAGGGGTTTGCTCTCGTTGGCCGCCAGCTCGACGATAGATTCGATGTCTTTGAGGCTCAGTCGTGCCTGAGTGGCAACGTCCTTGCCCAGCTGCGTGGTCGTGACCTGTTTATTGGTTCGGTCAATCAGCTGCACACCCAGCAGGGTTTCGAGCTCCTTGATGCCGGTGCTGAGGGCCGACTGCGTGACATAACACAATTCAGCAGCCTTGCCGAAATGCCGCGTCTCATCGACAGCGACCAAATACCGCAGTTGTTTTACCGTAGGAAGATTCATGCTGGAGGCCCGTTACCATACTGGAATGTCAATTAACTCAGTTAATTGATATGGCCACGCAGAAAAGGTTCCCTAATGATCCAAAATCAGGCAAAAATCGCCAGAACCCCGTCACTGCAAGGTTTCGGAGGTGGGCTGCCGAGAGTAACGGATCTCGCGATCGAGCAATTTGCCGTCGGGAGAATATTTCTCCCAACCGCGCTGTGAGCGAAAGGGGTGATTCAGTGAGCGGTGTACCCAAACCCGATAAAATGCGACAAGGTTCTGATTGTCACCCAACTCATGCACCAGGCAGCTCTCACGCGCAAGATCTGCGCTGGCGCGGTTAAACCGGTCGATAATCACCAGAGCATGATCGGCATCGATATCAAGCAACGATCGGCACTGATCCGGTTGGAGTGAGGCTGATTGCATGGGGCTACGCTGTTCCCGGGTGGTGAGCCGTTGTCATTGTGCGTCGGCGACACAAGTTAACGGGCCATAGTTAAGAGTAGCGGCTAGTATGCCGTCAGCGTCAGGGAGGATACCGGTAGCTCGTCACAGATTGGTTCTATCGCGTCGTGGCGAGCGGCCTGCCAAAAACCAACCCGACACCAACCCGACACAAAACCGGCCCCTATCGCCAAAATTCTGAGGGAGCAAAGCGGGTAGACGACGTGGTTTGATGATTCACCGGGAACACCGGTAGGGTCTGTGGCGGTGCTGACACCCGAGCAGGTGGCCGGACCAGTCAACCGGTCCAGTCAACCGGCGCAGTCAACCGGCGCAGTCAACCGGTCCAGTCAATCGGTCCAGTCAACCGGCGCAGTCAATGGGTCCAGTCAATCGGCTGCGTTATTAACGGGCAGCTTCTGCGGATTTAAAAGACGCCAGACGCTCGCGTTTGAGTAGCCAGTTATCGATGTACCAGTGTACTGGCAGACTTGTCAGGATACAGGTAAGTAACGACAGTACAACGAAGAGCACAGCACCCATCATCGAGTCGCCAAGCAGGGGCGGAAAGATTTTTCGGCACAGACCCAGTGCAAAAATATGCCACAGATACAGCGCATAAGAAGAGTCGCCAAGCAGCACCATCCAATCGATGCGTGGCATCGAAAAATTCAGGGTGCCGATGACGACCATCAGTGACGGTATACCAAACGACACTAATCGGGGTAACGGCAGATCCATCAGCAAAATAACAAACCCCGCTACGATCAGTGACAGTGCAGTCCACTGACCCACGCGCCATCCGGCTAACCATGTTTTGGCCAGCAACATGCCCAATACAAACTCAAACACAATGGCATCCTGCAGGAACAGAGAAACGGGATGATTGCTCTGCGAGAGCGTTGCGAGGACATAGACGACGGCGATGATAGCGGAGATCACCCACACCTGATGTCGCAGGGGAGCCAACAACGCGATGGCAAAGATACAATAAAAATACATCTCGTAATTGAGTGACCAGCCAGGTGCCACAATCGGCCACAGCATGTCAGGGTAAGATTGACTGAAATGCGGTATAAAAAATAAACTTTTCAGCACCACCACAGTGTCATATTGCGCGGTTTTAAAGACATCGGGAGCGATCAGCAGTATCACTGCCATCAACAGCGTCATTGCCCAGTACAGTGGCACAACCCGGCTGATGCGGTTGGTCAGAAACCGTCTGGGTGTGTCGCCCGGACGGGCAATGAACACCATAATAAAACCCGATATCACAAAGAAGATATCCACTCCAAAACCGCCGAAATGCAGCAGGCGTGCCTCGTACATTGGCACCTGCGTTACGGTGTGGCTGTAGACCACTACCAGCGCCGCGATGGCGCGCAGGTACTGCAATGTGTTGAGCTTGTTTGAGTGTTTACCCATAGCGGGGTGTTAGTTGTCCGAGACCGAGCGCAGTGGCACCATCACAGTGACGGTGTCGATTCGGTAGAGTGTAGGACATGGGTCAGCTGCACGCTGGGCTGACAGCATTAACGTTGCGCAGCAACCAGCAGTGCGTCGTAATATCGAACGCCCATCTCGCGCAGCGCCGCGCTGCCAAAGTGGATGCACGAATCGTTACCACAGGGATAGGCCGGTGGCACCAGGTCGTCATGGTTGGATACTGCCGCGTGAGGCACCACTGATTCAATTGAGCGATGAACGTCATCAATGGTTTGTTTGATATCTGAATAGTCCGCGAAGCTGCCGTTCTGATCTGCGCCACGCGACATGGTGCCAACAACAAACGGGATAGCGGCGTCCGGTCCGCGTGCTGCTTGACCACGCTGGTCTACGCGCGCGCGCGTGCGTATCTCGCGCACGAGCGTCTGGATGTTGTCGCGATATAACTCGCTGCAGGCCGGTAACTGCTCGTCGGCATCGGTCTCGCCCTGATGCCAGAGAATGCCGCGAAATACACCGCCTGATTCCAGCAAGGTCAGATTCAGTCTGGCCAGTGCCCGTTCAAATAACAGCGTATTGCCGAGCGCTGGATTGGACGTTACAACAGCATTCCATTTCGCATTGAGCGGCGACCGAATACAAAACGACGTGCCTGACCATGCCGCGGGCACTAAAATGACCCGGCGGCCGGTGTCGAGCAGTGCGCGCTTGGCAAATGACAGGCCGAGACCGATATAGTCTTCCTCTTTAGCGCTGGTGTCGGGATTCAGAGGGACGTGCAACGGATCTTCGGCACGCACGAGTAATGGTGACAGTGCGATAGTATCGGGGTTCGTAAACGAGTCGCCGTTGTTAAAAATATTGGTGCTGTCGTTTGGCGTCACATTGAGCTGCAGAATGCGGTCGTTCGGTTCGTCCGGTTCGCCGGCGCCAGAGCGCTTGTCACCGTCACCGCCGAAACCCACCATGTTGCTTTGACCCATCAGCAGGTAAACATCAGCTGCCTCAACCGGCCGGACATTAACATCGACCGTCACTGATGCCGTCTCGTTACCGTCTGTGGCACTGATCACGAATTGTCGCTGTTGCGGGAGAATTGGGAGTACACCCACCTCCAGCCGCAGATTAACGCTGGCCTGATTCGCTGCAGGCGTCAAGCTGTCACGGGAGAATGCGGTCGAGACAAACGCATCGTCGCTGGCGGTTTTGCCGGAAATGGACAGAGACACCGGGTTGCTATAGCCGTCTGCTCGGCTGATATCGAACGGGATATCAAGACCGGCGCTGTCACCTTCCTGGAGTTCGTACACTGTGTTGTCGCCAACGGCCTGCAACGTAAAGAGTTCGCTGGTGCGGTCGGGCATAACTCCGGTGCTGTCAGAGGAGCCGCTACAGCCAACCAGAAGGATGATGGCGGCAAGCGCAAGCACGCATTGGCCCAAAGACAGTCGACCCGAACAGAGCCCACCCAAAGGTTGCCCACCCAAAGTTCGCCTACCCAATGGTCGCGTACCCAAGGTTCGACTACCCAGTGATGCAGAATCAAGAAACGTGATTTTCATAGTAGCGTTAGATCGGCACCGGAACGGCTGGCGTTAGCGTTTATTTGCCGCCAGACACGTGTCCTTGCGAATAATGTTTAATGCAAGACCTCAGCTGTGAATCAGATCACAGCGTACCGGTTAACGGCTGTGTAGCCGCCCGGCACACAGCGCTCGCGATAGAGCGATCTGCTCGCAGCTATCGCGCCAGGATATTTTGCAATTCTTGGTAATATCTTTGACCCATTTCACGGTATGCATCGGCACCGAAATGGATGCAGGAGCTCTCGCCACAGTCGAACGCGGGTGGTACCAGGTCGTCGTTGTTGGAGAACGCCGCATGAGAGACCAGCGACTCAATGCCCCGATGGACGGCATCAACTACGCTCTTGGGCTCATCGAATACATCAAAGTCGCCACGTGCGTCGTTACCGCGTGACATGGTGCCAACCACAAACGGAATCAGTGCATCGGGACCACGGCCAGCTGCGCCACGAAGGTCGGGTTGGATGTTCTCGCGCAGCGCGCGCGCGAGGCGGAAGAGATTATCGCTGTAGGCATTGGCGCAGGTGATGTTGGTTGAATCGGCCTCCCCCTGATGCCACAAAATGCCGCGAAGAATGCCGCCGGTCTCTGACAGAGCAAGATTGGCGCGAGCCACGGCTCGTTCAAAGAGTGCGGTGCCACCGAGAGATGTGTTGTTGGTGGGTGCGCTGTTCCACGCCAGCCACTCCGGATTGTTCAGGCAAAAACCGGTACCTGACCACGCAGCCGGAACCAACACAATGTTTGTTGAGGTGTTTGGCAGGGCGGCCTTGCCAAACGAGAGTCCCATGCCGATGTAGTCACCGTTTTTGCCGTTGATGCTAGGGTCAAAGCCGACGTGCAAGGGATGTTGTGCCTCAATCAGCGTGGGGAAGCCAGCCAGACGGTCCGGGTTAGAGAACGCACTGGCATCGTCGAAATTCTGGAAGTCATTGCCGGTCACGTTGAGTTGCAGGATACGTGCATTGGGCTCGTCCGGTCCGCCCGGAAAATCCATGCGCGAATTGTCCTCGCTGAAGCCCACCATATTACTTTGCCCGATGAGCAGGTAGACGTCGGGTGCGTCGGTTGGCTGTATATCAAGCAAGATACGCTGCTCGGTCACCGTGGCGCCGTCGGAGGCGCGCAGCACCACAGCGCGTTGCTGCGGCAGCAGAGGCGCGGCATCGTAGTCGAGTGCTATTGTCAGTGCGGTGCTGTTGGTGCCGGGGTTTAGTGTGTTTGACGCAAAGTTCAGGCTGAGGTTGCGGTTATCCGAGGCTGTTGCCGGATTCGCAGAAAGCTGAATTGGTGTGACGTGACCCTCGTCGCGTGCAACAGCAACCACTATTGTGATCGAGTCACCCTCGGGCAGTGAAAAGACGGTGTTGCTCAGAGCAAAGGCATAACCGCCAATCGCGCTCGCACTGTCGGTGTTCTGATTCGACCCGTTGTCGGCGTTGTTGTCGCCATTAGTGTCCCCGTTACTATCACCGGAGTTGTTGCTGGTGTCGCCGTTTGCGTCGCCGTTGGTATTGCCCGTGTCGGGCGTACCGTTGTCGACAGTGTTGTTAACACCATCGCCATTGTCACCCGAACTGTCACCCGAACTGTCACCAGAGTCGTTGGTGTCTGTAACGATCGGCTCGACGGGTGCAAGATCACTGTCACAACCGGCCGCTCCCAGCAGTGTCAGCAGCAGTAACGCGACGACGACACATCGATTGGAGAAAACAGGGTGGTTGCTGCGACGATCAGTCGCACGCGGCATCATCATGATGCGTGTGGTTTTTAGCATGGGTAGTGGTGTTTGTTGTGGCGGCCCATTCGGCAGGCGCAGATTGTAGCAGATCAGCCCGAGCGCATAGCATAGGAGTAGGCTGAACCAGCCCTCCATTTAACACTTTGCAATCTTTCGGACGCTTGGATTTTTTTTGCTTAGACAGCGGCTGCATCGTGAAAAGTATGCCAGTTTGTGCTAGCCTTCGAGGGATGCATTGGGCGCGAGATACACAATAATATGTCACTGGTTTTGCGACTGACAGGCACTCTCGTGGTGTTGTGGCTGGTGCTTTCAGGTCTGTTCAAGACTCAACTCCTGATCCTGGGCGTGTTGTCTGTAGCGTTGGTGGTTTGGCTGTCGCTGCGACTGTCGGTTCTGTTACATCGTGGTCAGCCATTATATTTTCCGTTTGGCGGTATCCTTCGCTACTGGGCTTGGCTGTTACGCGAGATCATGCTCTCAAACATTGCGGTTGTTAAAACCGTGCTCAGTCGCGAAATGGCCATTAAACCCATGCTTGCACGAGTGAAGGCCACGCCAGCCACCGAGCTTGGTCGTGTCATCTATGCCAATTCCATTACGCTGACACCCGGAACTACGGCCATCAATCTCACCGCCGATGGTGAGATTCTGGTGCATGCGCTTCAGGAAGACAGTCTGGCCGAACTCGAAAAAGGCGAGATGGCCGACCGCGTTCGTGCGATGGAACCTGATGCCGCTGACGCAGGTACAGTCGCTGCTATTTCCCGGTGGTATCGCTGATGTTTACGGCGGCCACGTTGGCTATTTTGGCGACGATGTTACTGACGATCGTGCGCGCACTGCTTGGTCCCTCTATTTACGATCGTATTCTGGCTGTCAATTCGTTTGGTACCAAAACCGTATTACTCATTGCCGTGTTCGGTTTTCTGACCGGTCGCCCCGATTTCCTCGACATTGCCTTGGTTTATGCGCTGGTCAACTTTGTTGGTACGATAGCCGTCCTGAAGTTCTTCGAATACGATGACTTGGGCAGCGGTGCTTATCAGGATGATGACTTCTGATGTTATTCATCGTTAACACGCTAAGCTGGATTCTGATACTGGTCGGGTCTGTATTTCTGGTAGCCGGTGCTGTCGGCCTGATACGAATGCCCGATCTGTACACCCGATTGCACGCCGCCAGTGTGACCGACACCGGCGCAATGATATTACTGCTCAGTGGTTTAATGCTGCAGGCAGCCTTTGTGTTTCAGAATCCGTTGGCGTTGATCAAGCTGTTTCTGATTTTATTCTTTACGCTATTTACAGCTCCCACGGCATCACATGCGTTAGCCAAAACAGCCTTGCTGGGTAAGCTGATGCCCAAAGACAGTGCCGGTAACGATTTGCTGCCCTCGGCTGATCACGTCAGGCAACTTGCCGATTCTTCAAGGCCCGACCCATGACCGAACAGATTGTCATTGTTACCTTACTGACGTTTCTTGTTATCAGCGTGGTAGGTATTATCGTTCTGAGAAACCTGCTGGCCGCCGTCATACTGCTGGGGTTATACAGTTTGGTGGCTGCCGGTGCGTTCGTAGTGATGGATGCCGTCGATGTTGCGTTCACGGAAGCTGCGGTCGGCGCGGGTATATCCACCATATTACTGTTGGGTGCGTTGTCATACACCACTCACGTGCAAAAGCCCCAAAAACACAATAATTATGCGGCGTTACTGTTTGTGACCGTGACCGGTGCACTGCTCATTTATGGCTCACTGGATTTGCCGGGCTATGGTTCTGCCACGTCACCGGTGCAGGCTCACCCCGAAGTCGGTCGCCGCTTTATTGATGAGTCGATTTTAGAAACCGGTGTGCCTAATATTGTGACCTCTGTGCTGGCCAGTTATCGCGGGTACGATACGTTGGGCGAAACAGCCGTGGTGTTCACCGCCGGTATCGCTGTGTTGAGTTTGCTCGGCAGGAGACGCCGCTTAACGCGTGACGAGCACAGTAATTCAACCGACGAGGAAGACCTCGTATGAGGCGCCATCAACAACAGCGTCATCGTGTCCTGCAAATTGTTGCAAAGCTGTTAATACCTTATATTTTGCTGTTCGCGTTGTACGTGCAGTTTCATGGCGACTACGGACCAGGCGGTGGTTTCCAGGCCGGGGTCATTTTTGCCGTGGGGTTTATTTTGCACGGACTTATCTTCGGTGTGCTTCGTACCCGCAAGGTGGTTACCCCCGGTGCCGTGCGTAACTTGATGGCAGTGGGTGTGTTGCTGTACGCCGGCACCGGCGTGCTGAGCATGTTTATGGGTGGTCACTATCTCGATTATGGCGTGTTGGCAGATGATCCGTTACGTGGCCAGCATTGGGGCATTTTTGCCGTAGAGCTGGGTGTTGGTATTACGGTGGCTGCAGTCATGATCAGTCTTTTCTACAGCTTCGCAAGCCCGCGTGGCGAGGTGGCAGCCAGCAATGCGCCCGCCGAATCAACCGCAAACTTTGGCAAAATGACGCCTCAACAATCTACCCATAAAACTGCTGCCAATAACATCCAACACAAAAGCCCGGCACCAACCGATGATCCTGACTTCGACGACCGCAACTCTAAAACCGGAGAACCAAAAATCGGAGAACCAAAAACTGATGGGAAGCCGTCATGACAGAGCGTGACATGCTCAGTCCTTACCGGCATCGCAGTCTGTCAACGCTGCTGCACACGCATCGTCACCTGTTGACACCGGGGTACAGGCTGCGATGAGTTTTGTTGCGTCCATGTACAACTACTGGATCGTTATCGTGTTGATGATGGCGGGTCTGTATATTTTGATTACCCGTCATAACCTCGTAAAAAAAATGATTGGCCTGAGTATTTTTCAGACCTCCATTTTTTATCTGTACATCTCGATGGGAAAGGTGGCTGGCGGCACAGCACCGATACTCATCGACGAGGCGGTGCAATATTCCAATCCGTTACCGCACGTGCTGATCCTGACGGCTATTGTGGTCGGTGTTGCCACGACAGCCGTAGGCCTTGCACTGATTGTTCGTATTCATGAAAGCTACGGCTCTATTGAAGAAGATGAAATTCGGGTGCAAGAGGCAGAAGACGCACAGTGAGCTTGAGTGAACACCTGCCAGCGTTGCTGGTTGTTATCCCGTTGCTGGCGGCACCGCTGTGTGTCCTGCTGCGACACCCCCTGTATGCATGGATTGTGGCACTGGCCTCAAGCAGTCTGACGTTATTGGCTGCCTACCAGGTACTGATGCAAGTGCGCGATGGCAGCGTTATTCGATACACGCTGGGTGGGTGGAGTGCGCCGACCGGTATCGAATATTACATCGATTCAGTTAACGCGACTGTCGCGCTGGTGGTGGCACTGATCAGCACCGTCGTACTGGTGTACACCCGCGCGATAAGCCAAAAACAGTTGGTCACCGACAAACACTACCTGTTATACACCGCGTGGATGCTGTGCCTGTGTGGCCTGATCGGTATCGTGATAACCGGTGATGCGTTTAACGTCTTTGTATTTCTCGAAATCTCGTCTCTGTCGACGTATCTGCTGATTTCCCTGGGCACCCAACGTAACGCACTCACGGCAGCGTTTCGGTATTTGGTCATGGGCAGTATTGGCGCATCGTTTATTTTGATTGGCATCGGTTATTTGTTTGCGGCAACCGGGACACTCAACATGGTCGATCTTGCGCAACGCATTCCCGAGGTCCAGGAGTCGCGCACGATACTGGTGGCGTTTAGTTTTCTGACCATTGGTTTAATGATCAAGGCTGCGGTCTTTCCGTTACATGCCTGGCTTGCCAATGCGTATCATCATGCGCCCGTGTTTGTGACCGCTTTTCTGGCCGGAACCGCCACGAAAGTATCCCTGTACGTAATGCTGCGTTTCTTCTTCAGCATTTTTGGCGCGGACTACAGCTTCGCACAGATGTTTTTAACCAGCGTGTTGTTACCGGCTGCGATGGCGGGGTATCTGTTGATGTCACTGGTGGCGGTGTATCAGACAGATTTGCGGCGCATGCTGGCCTATTCCAGTATCGCGCAGATTGGTTATATCGTGGCGGCCATCTCAATGGTGTCGGTCACTGGCCTGACCGCTGCAATGGTGCACATCGTCAACCATGCGTTAATAAAAACCGCGTTGTTTATGTCTGTCGGGTGCATGATGTACCGGATGGGCCATGCGCATATAAAGAGCTTTGATCATCTCATTCGCAGTATGCCGTTCACGGTCATGGCGTTTATTGTCAGTGGTCTCAGCCTCATTGGGGTGCCGTTAACGGCTGGTTTTATCAGCAAATTCACATTGATCAACGGCGCGCTCGACAGGGGCTGGTGGCTGGTGGCAGCATCGGTGTTGGTCAGTTCACTGTTGGCTACGGTGTATATCACTCGGGCAGCGGAGGTAATGGTGTTTAACCGTAACCGTGTCGGACATCCACAACCATCCGGTATGAATGAAGCACCCGTGTCCATGTTGGTGCCTATGTGGTTACTGATTGGCTTGAGTGTATACACCGGTATTAACGGCACCGAAACACTGGCGGTTGCCGAGCAGGCTGCCATGCAGTTATTGGGTGGCTTCGAATGAATCCGATTTGGGCTGTCATACTGCCGTTACTCGTCATACCGTTTATCCAGTTTTTCGGCGAAAAACGGAACAACCTGCGCGAAGCATCCATTATCGTCACCGGACTCCTGTTGTTTCTGGTTAACGAGAGTATCTATCAGGCAGTCATCAACGGCGAGCTGGCCGTATCGGGTGAGTTTGTCATGATGCCGGGATTATCGCTGGCGTTGTCGGCAGAACCGCTAGGGGTGCTGTTTGGATTACTGGCAAGCTCCCTATGGGTCATTACCACGGTCTATAGCATTGGCTATATGCGTGGGCACAACGAGCAACACCAAACCCGTTTTTATACCTGCTTTGCGATTGCACTGTCGGCGGTCATGGCAGCAGCGTATGCCGATAACCTGCTGACGCTGTTTGTGGCTTATGAAATGCTGTCACTGTCTACATTTCCGTTGGTCACACATGCCGGGACGGACGCTGCAAGAAAGGCGGGTCGGGTCTACCTTGGTATTTTGTTGGGTGGCTCTATTGGACTGTTTCTGCCGGCAATGGTCTGGGTGTATGCAATGACAGGCACCCTCGATTTCGTGCCGGGCGGCATTGTTAATGCCGAGCAGTTTGGTCCTGGGCTGTGGGTGCTGTTGGCACTCTTCGTTTTTGGTATTGGCAAGGCGGCGGTCATGCCGTTTCACCGTTGGTTACCGGCAGCTATGGTTGCGCCGACGCCCGTCAGTGCACTGTTGCACGCGGTGGCGGTGGTCAAGACCGGCGTCTTTAGTTTATTAAAAATAGTCACCTATATTTTTGGTGTCGATACCATGCTCGCGACCGGTATCAGCGAATGGCTCATTGTGTTTCCGGCAGCCACCATTCTGATTGCATCGATCATTGCGTTCAGTAAAACCAATTTAAAAGCGCGGCTGGCCTATTCAACGATTAGCCAGTTGTCTTATATTGTGCTGGCAGCGTTGCTTGCCAGCAGCACGGCAATCGTGGGTGGCGGTTTGCATATACTGACGCACGCATTTGCCAAAATCACGCTGTTCTTTTGTGCCGGTGCGATTATGGTAGCGGCACACAAAAAAGATATACGTGAACTCGATGGCATCGGGAGACAAATGCCGATCACCATGCTCGCCTTTTTTATCGGTAGCCTTGGCATTATCGGACTGCCGCCGGTGGCCGGTGTGTGGAGCAAAGTGATGATTGCACAGGGTTCATTGCAATCGGGTGAAGTGTGGATACTGGCTGTGCTAATGTTAAGCACACTGTTGAATATTGGTTACCTGTTACCCATCTCAATTCGGGCGTTTTATTTTGCGCCGCCAAACGCAGCTGACTCAGAGCATGCGCCAAAATCAGAGCCTGCGGCAGAATCAGAGCATACCTCTGATGCAGCGCAACAAGCCGATTCAGCGACCCCCGCAACGGCAGGCCACTCCGTGATTCAGGAAGCTCCGGCCGCGTCTCTTTGGGCCATCGTTATGACTGCAACGTTAAGTGTGCTGTTGTTCTTTTATCCGCAACCAGTCATTGAATTGCTGGAGATGATTCAATGGCGATAGAGCAGAAAAAAACTGCGGCCTCCCTTGAGGAGCAGGACAGTAAGATTGCATTTAGCCCGTTAGCAAAACGGTTAATGTGGGTTGAGAAGGCCACAAACGTCAACCTACTGATCAAAGGCTTGATCATACTGTGTGTGCTTTTGGTGCTGGCCGACTTTGTGATCCATCGCCACAGTTACTGGTCATTCGAGAGTTGGTACGGGTTTTATGCCTTTGCAGGCTTTGTGGCTTTTACATTAATCGTGCTGGCAGCCAAACAGTTGCGTCGGGTCATACAGCGCCCGCAAGACTACTACGCACCTCACGCCGTGGATGACGAGGCTTATCCGGAGTCCGGTCTGGATCGGGCGCAGGCACCACGACAAACCGACACCACGGTCAGCCAGCGTGCAGGGGAGTCGCAACCATGACACTGATTGCCCCACCATTTTTGTTTTTGATCGCCGCACTATTGTGTGCAGTGGTGCCCCAGAAACAGGTGCGTGCCTTAATACTGCTGATCACGCCCATCATCAGCCTGATTGTTATCAGTCAGTATCCATCCGGTGACTCGTTGGTGTTCCGCTTGGGTGACTTTGAACTCACCATGATGGCCGTCGACAAACTATCGGTTATTTTTGGGTTGATTTTTTCACTGGCGGCATTTTTGAGCGGTCTCTATGCCTGGCATGTTGGCGATAAAGTCCAGCAGATCGCAACGCTGGTGTACGCAGGCTCTGCTATCGGTGGCGTGTTTGCCGGTGATTTACTGACCTTATTCTTGTATTGGGAAGGCACTGCGGTTGCGTCGGTATTCCTGATTTGGGCGCGCCGAACACAGGCTGCTTATGCCAGTGGTATGCGTTATCTGATCATTCAGGTGCTCTCGGGCGTTATTCTGTTGGCAGGCCTCATTTTGTATTATGGCGATACCGGATCCATTCGATTCGAGGCTATGACACTCGACAGTCTCGCCACGTGGCTGATCTTTATCGCCTTTGGTATTAAGTGCGCCTTTCCGCTCTTGCACAATTGGTTACAAGATTCCTACCCGGCCGCGACCGTGACCGGTACCGTGGTGTTATCAGCCTTCACGACCAAGATGGCGGTGTACGCACTCGCCCGTGGTTTTCCGGGTACCGAAAT
>CALDUO010000035.1 GCA_937923745.1 uncultured Granulosicoccaceae bacterium | reverse complement strand
AGACACAACAATGAAACTGATTAACAACTCTTTCTTAACCACACTGGCCGTAGCTGCCACATTTTCTCTGGGTGTAGCCGGTGCTGCTGCAGCGGCGAACATCGGTTCGGTACCGGGCGTTAACGGCAACGTCAACGTCGTTGTTAACAACGGTGTTGCCACAGTATACGGCCACGTTGATTCAAGCTTCGAGCGTAATCTGACCGGTAAATACGTGGGTTCACAGGCCGGTGTTGATCGAGTGATTAACCTGATCACCTTCCAGTAAACGAAACAAAAACCAATTACTTAATGTAACAACATCATTTAAAGACAGGAAACCAAGACTATGAAACTTCTTAAAACAGCATTAATCGCATCAGCTTTGACCATGGGCGCTATCGGAACCGCATCCGCAGCTGGTCTCTCTTCGGTACCGGGTGTCAACGGCAACGTCAACGTCGTTGTTAACAACGGTGTCGCCACAGTATACGGCCACGTTGATTCAAGCTTCGAACGTAACCTGACCGGCAAGTACGTGGGTTCACAGGCTGGTGTTGATCGAGTGATTAACCTGATCACTTTCCAGTAAACGAAACAAAAACCAAGTACTTAATGTAACAACATCATTTAAAGACAGGAAACCAAGACTATGAAAATTCTTAAAACAGCATTAATCGCATCAGCTCTGACCATGGGCGCTATCGGAACCGCATCCGCAGCTGGCCTCTCTTCAGTACCAGGCGTTAACGGTAACGTCAATGTCGTCGTTAACAACGGTGTTGCCACAGTATACGGCCACGTTGATTCAAGCTTTGAACGCAATCTGACCGGCAAGTACGTAGGTTCACAGGCCGGTGTTGATCGTGTAATTAACCTGATTACTTTTCAATAAACCGTTTGAGTACAAACGATATAACTCTATAGGAATAAGATGCTATGAAACTCGTAAAAACAGCAATAATTGCAACGGCTCTGACCATGGGTGCAATCGGTACCGCAGCCGCGGCTAACATCGGCTCTGTGCCAGGCGTCAACGGTAACGTGAACGTGGTAGTCAACAACGGTGTTGCAACAGTGTACGGTCACGTTGATTCAAGCTTTGAACGTAACCTGACAGGTCAGTATGTCGGTTCACAAGCCGGAGTAGACCGAGTCATCAACCTTATTACATTTCAGTGATTAGATGGGTCACAGTCCGGGCAGACCAAATAACACTGCCCGGACTGGTGATTACTTGGCAGGCGTTCCTGCCACCGGTAATTAAACGGTCAGTCATTTTGTGACCCGTAATATTATCAGTAATAAACCTGCTGCCGCCAACACTGCACCACTGATCCGATGTACTGGTGTTGAGTTGTACTGCAGGTCGGATGTGTAAATTAGGATTGACACATCTACTCCAAATCGATGACTCTCATTCGGTTTACAAGCCATTGGCCGATATCATCATCAGCCCAATTGCTCCTGCCTTTTATACAGCACCTGCTTGAAATCCAGCTGAAAAAAATACCTCAAGACTCCTTTATAAAACATATTAAAAAATCCTTATGAACATACTGCTCGAGTGTTCTGGGTGGGTGTTTGGGATAAGGGTTCTGCATGAGGGTTCTGAATAAGGGTTCTGGTTAAGAGCTTTGGGTAAGAGCTCTGGCATAAAGTCATAGTCCGAACCCCTGTCTTGAAAGTTTGCGCACAGGGTCTCATTCCAATAGCCGTTTGGTGAGCGTTCCAACTGATGTCCGAGGCATGGTGGGCCCAATGTCGTGTATTGAGTGTTCTGAGGTGCCGGATCTAAATGGACCTGATGAGTTGGCTGGCACCGACGGCGCTCGGTTATCGCTGGGTTAATTATTTTTGTGGTGATTTCTGGTGAATCGGCCTGGTTCAACCCACATATTTCGTATGGAAAACTCTCTACAAGCGCCTTTCATGGCGGTTTGTAGCCATTTGGTTGAGGTCGTGCCATGCCTTGTCGGTGTTTATCAATTTTACTGATCGATTCGATAAAAACGTTTACCCAGGTCTGTTGAAACGTTTTTGAGGTTAATCACTCTTAACTATCGTTGAGCAGTTAATGATCAATTAGCTGATAGCTTAAACCTAATACCTATAATTTTTTGGAGACACGACAATGAAACTGATTAACAACTCTTTCCTAACCACACTGGCCGTAGCTGCCACATTTTCTCTGGGTGTGGCCGGTGCTGCTGCAGCGGCTAACATCGGCTCGGTACCGGGCGTTAACGGCAACGTCAACGTGGTCGTCAGCAACGGTGTTGCCACAGTATACGGCCACGTTGATTCAAGCTTCGAGCGAAACCTGACTGGCAAATACGTGGGTTCACAGGACGGCATTGACCGAGTCATTAACCTCGTCACCTTCCAGTAAGCCAACGAATACAAACAACGCTACTGATTAACGTTACTTAAATTAGGAGTACACCTTATGAAACTTTTAAAAACAGCACTAATTGCGTCGGCTTTGACCCTTAGCGTTATCGGCACCGCATCTGCCGCCGGGTTCTCTTCAGTGCCAGGCGTAAACGGAAACTTCAACGTTGTTGTTAACGACGGTGTTGCAACAATCTATGGCCATGTTGACTCAAGCTTCGAGCGCAATCTAACCGGTCAATATGTCGGGTCGCAAGATGGTGTTGATCGAGTCATTAACCTCGTAACCTTCCAATAAAGCGAATACCCATTAATTAACTGAATACCCAATAATTAACTAAATACACAGTTTAAAGACAGGAAACCATGACAATGAAACTTTTAAAAACAGCAGTAATCGCATCAGTTCTGGCTATTGGCGTCATTGGCACCGCATCAGCTGCCGGACTCTCTTCAGTACCTGGTGTCAATGGTAACGTCAATGTTGTTGTTAGCGATGGCGTTGCAACAGTATACGGTCATGTTGATTCAAGCTTTGAACGCAACCTGACTGGCAAATATGTTGGTGCACAAGACGGTATCGACCGTGTCATCAACCTCGTAACCTTTCAGTGAGGTGTTGGTTCACAGTCCGGGCAGTCAGTACGAGTCTGCCCGGGCTGCTGACCCTATCTGTCACTTTTTTATATCCACCCCCCGATAAAAGCAGTCTCAAAATCGATTTGGTGCATTGATACAGCGTAGGGCTCTGCCCTGCGCTGAGCTGCTCGATCGAACCCCGCCTTGTTACACCACACCGGCTCGAATTTCGAGATGGCTTCCAGTAGTGCGTGCCAGGACAGTTGTTTTTGGCACGGAGGTATAGCATTAGGGTTTACACTGAAGCTTGGCGCTCGGTTTTGGTCGTTGTATTTGGCCTCGTTTAACTGCCTTCATCAACATATCGAACTGTTAGTTCACGCAGTTGACCTACACAATGAGCTCATTCAGTGTGTGAATCTTGGGTGGCCCCATATGGGCTATACACGATCATTCCGCATCACCAGTTCACACAGCCAACTCACACAGCCAGTTCATACACTCCCTTCCTGGCATCATAAACTCTTAGCTTCGTAGTAGGCGCCGCTTACCAGTCCGTGTTTGTAATTTGGATAAATGACCGTATTGATCGCCGGGTAGGGGGCCGCGTAAGTAATATGGTTAAGTAGCCAGGGTAGTTGGTTCGAGTCAGTGACCCGGTGGTCGGCTTGTTAATGTCCTGCTACATCATTCCTTTTAACACTCATTTTTCCGTTGCAATGTCTGCTGACCGGCGGTTCGCGACTTTACCTTGTCGCGTCAGCGATTAATCAATTGTTGTCGTGGGTGCAGACTCAGCGGGCGCTGGCCATTGCAAACTGGTGCCGCTTAAAACTTATGTTGTTTGAAACTGGGGTTGTTTCAAACAGGTGCTGGCTGATAGTGGCACCACCAAACGCCAGTGGCCTGATGTCAGTGACCTGATGTCAATGGAGGGGGCCACCCATCCGACAGCCTCACCCTCACCCGCAACAATGGCTTATGACCGAGCTTTCGGGCTTTTCTTAATCTGGCGATCATCAAATGGTTGTGGGCAGACTGCCTCTTCACAACATCAATCTAATATGTTGATCGAT
>CALDUO010000034.1 GCA_937923745.1 uncultured Granulosicoccaceae bacterium | reverse complement strand
ATTGTGCGTCTTGAGGAGCGTGTTCGGCAGTTAAATATGGATGCGGGTCCGTCCATGTCGCAGGTGCCGACACACAAGGTCAGCTTGTCTGCCAGTGGTTTGGCATTTGCCGAACATCAGGTTTTTCTGACCGGCGACATGATCACCGTAAAGCTGACGCTGTTCCCGTCGAAAGTCATGGTGCAGGCCGATGCCGCGATTGTTACGGTCGACGATGTGTCAGGTCTGGCGCTGAACGACGAGCACACCTACCGCGCACAATTCACCCGAATCTCCGAGCGTGATGCTGATTTGATTGCGCAGCACGTTAACCAGCTGCTGGATTCTACCCAGCTCTTCGACGACTAAAAGGGTAATACCGGTGCGATACTGGTGGGGCCAGATGACCAAAGCCTCTGACCAGAGCCTCTGACCAGAGCAACTGACCAGAGCATCACGCCGTTAACCTGAAATACCTCGGCATAACGTCGCTTATGTCCTCGCGGACTTTAGTCGCCGTTCAAAGGCCACTGGCCCTAAGCGTGTCCACCTCGTTCATCTCTGCCTTTCGATCTCGCTGAATACACTGTCTGCCAGTAATTGCCACAAATTCTGCACCCGGTTAAAAAGAAAACCAATAACCGTGCACCATCAATCGACGCTGTTGATCAACCCGTACAGGCGAACAAATCTATCGCATGCAGCGCTGTGTCAGATTGTCGGTATCGTGATGAATGTTCGTGTGTATCGACTGGCCTCGGTATCGACGACGTGTGATTGGCTGACCGGAGCAGGCCTTACAAAATCATCACGCGGGTGTAAACAGTTACACCGGTGTGCCAGCCGTAAGCTATGGTTTGTGCTGCCCTGAGTTTTCTTCACCACCGCGAAACCCAACGAGTAACGTTATACATGCCAGCCCTGTATCTCATCCGTCACGGACATACCGAGTATTCCGATCTTGGTGCTATTGCCGGCAGTTCCGATGTCGCGCTGTCGCAGGCCGGTCGCGATGCGGTGACTGTGGCGGCAGGGTCGCTTGATATCGATTCCATAACAACGTTTTACGCCAGCACGCTGACGCGAGCTATCGATACCGCGTCACTGTTGGGCAGTGACACTATCGTAGAGGATGCGCGTTTGGTTGAACTCGATTTTGGCGACTGGGAGGGCAAGACCTGGCAGCAGGTACACGATGACGACCCGGATCATCTGTCCGAGTGGTCGGAGAATTGGGTGGAGCGTGCGCCACCGGGTGGTGAGACTTTTCAGGCGCTCGCGAACCGTGCCGACGATTGGCTGCAGGACATCAAAGCACTGCCGGATGATCATCGGTTGGTGGTGGCCGCCCATGGCGGTACGATAAGAGCACTGCTGTGTCTTGCGCTAGAGCTGCCCTTGAGCTGTGCCATGCGATTCTCGGCAGACTACGCGCACGTAACGTTGCTCAGTCTCAGTCGTGGCGGATCAGGATGCGATTTTCTGAACGCGAGCGGATTCAGACATGGCAGTGCATAAAGCCCTGTGCGATGGTGGCCAAACAGTTGGTTCAGTTGAGCCGCACGCTTTGATTTAAAGAGCTTGGGTAGTACCGCCAGTGGAACTCATACCGGCTTGCCGTACGCTGCGAACCTTCCGCACACAGTAAACCCGCTACACACAGACAATAACAGTCAGACCCTGCGTCGTTCTGACAGCACGCATCAATCAATCATGGCTGGCCGCACCGCTATCATTTGTTTCATTAGCCATCGCCAGTAGCACGGCAGGAAGCCGGCTTTCCAGCCAGAACGTCGCCCGAAATGGCAGATTGCCTGTCACAAACCCCACGTGCCCGCCGTATTGCGCCACCTCAAACACCACTGATTTGCTCAGCTCATCCTCGCGTGGCACGACATCAGGTGTAAAAAAAGGATCATCGAGGCTATGTACGATGTGTGTGGGCACCTCAATTGACTGTAAGAACTGCCGCGAACTGGAGACTGTGTAGTAATGATCAACGCCATCAAAACCGTTGAGCGGTGCAGTAATGCGGTCATCAAATTCCCAGAAATTTTTGATGTCCCGGGGTGCAGGCGACAGGTTCAGGTGCGGGTAGGCACGTCGTCGTTGCTCGTGGTGACTGAGCATCAGGCTGATCAGATGTTTTTGATAACCGCGTGACAATCCTTGGTTCATACGGTTCGCTCCCTCGGCGAGCACCAGGGGGGGTGACACCGCGGCGGCACCGGTGAGCGGGCAATCGGCGCTTTCTTCTCCGAGGTATTTGAGCAGCGCGTTGGCGCCCAGCGAATAACCAATGGCCAAAATGCGTCTTGTTGGATGACGTTGTTTCACCTGATTGATAAAATATCGTATGTCATCGGTGTGGCCTGAGTGATAGGTGCGCCGCGTACGGTTTGGTTCTCCGCTACAACCACGAAAATGCATCAACACCGGTGAAAAACCGGCAGTTTCCAGTGCGGCAAACATGCCCTTGATGTAATTGCTGTCGATGCTGCCGGTAAGCCCGTGGAACAAACACACGATGTCGCCCGTGTTTTTTTGGCTCCAGGCGACGTCGACAAAATCACCATCTGGCAGTTCGATTCGCTCGCGAATAACGTCGGGTAAGGGCAGGCTGCGGCAGCGTGCTGCCCACAAAGTTTGTAAATGGGGGTTGCGTAACCACCAACTCGGTCTAAATTTACTGGGTACTAACATGGTTTGGCGACGGAATGCTCAACACTTAAATAAGAACGATAACAGCAAGTGTAAGCGAGTCTGGAGCAAGCCACTCGTTACACACGGGACAGAGCGTTAACCGCACGTGAATATTCTCGTTTCCAACGACGATGGCTATCAAGCCCCTGGCATACTGGCGCTTGCCGAAGCATTACGCGAGCTGGGCCGTGTCGTGATTGTTGCGCCTGACCGTAACCGCAGTGGTGCCAGCAGCTCGCTGACATTAACAGCGCCCATCAATACGATACCGCGTGGTGAAGATGTCTATGCGGTTGAAGGAACACCGGCTGACTGCATCAATGTAGCGCTCGGTGGTCTTGTGCCATTTACCCCCGACCTCGTCGTCAGTGGCATTAACGATGGCCCTAACATGGCAGACGACTCGATCTACTCCGGAACGGTAGCGGCGGCGGTCGAGGGCAGATTCTTACGATTGCCATCTGTTGCGGTGTCGATGGCAGGGTTTCATCCGCAGCATTTTGCGACCGCAGCGCAAGTGACCGTTGATCTGGTACGACGGATCGAGCAAGCAGACTTTCCGGTCAACACGGTGTTGAACGTCAACGTGCCGGACAGGCCGTTACATGAGCTCAAAGGTTTAAGAGCAACACGACTCGGGTCGCGATCGGCTCCGGAACCTGCAGCAGAACATCCCAACCCTCGCGGGCAACACATGTATTGGCTCGGGCCAGCCGGGACAGCAGACGACAACAGTATCGGTACCGACTTTCATGCCGTCTCGGAGGGTTATGTGTCGGTGACACCACTCAGCATTGATATGACAAGGCACGATCTCATGGGTAACGTTCAAACTTGGGTAGACAACAACGCATGCTGACGTTATCTCCCGAAGAAATCAGCGGCATCGGTATGACGTCGCAGCGAACCCGCAACCGAATGACGTCGCGGCTGCGCGAGAGCGGCATTGTTGATGAGCGCGTGCTGTACACCATGGCTACAGTGCCACGGCATTTGTTTGTGGACGAAGCCATGGCAAGCCGCGCCTATGAGGATGTGTCGTTACCGATCGGTGAGGGGCAAACCATCTCGCAGCCCTACGCTGTTGCCCGGATGACCGAGTTGCTGCTCAGTGACGGTGGTGTCAACAAGGTGCTGGAGGTTGGCACCGGGTCTGGCTATCAGGCGGCCGTTTTGTCACGGCTGGTCGATACCGTGTTCAGTGTTGAGCGCGTGCAGTCTTTGCTGACGCGGGCGCGGCGAAAGTTTCGGGCGCTGGGTTATCACAACATTCATGTGCGTTACACCGACGGTTCCTGGGGTTGGGCCAGCCACGGCCCGTTCGATGCCATTATGGTGACCGCTGCACCACACACCGTGCCTGCACCATTACTGAATCAGCTGGCTGTTGGTGGCAAAATGATTATTCCGGTCGGGCGCGAAGACAGCCAGACGCTGACAGTTATCCGTCGAACCCGACAGGGATTTGAGGAGTCCCAGCATAACGATGTCAGGTTTGTTCCTTTTTTGGCTGGCAAAACCTGAATTAACTTCTACACTCTAGGGTCGCCCGAGGTTTATGGGCGGCGAACACCTCGCAAAAACCCCCCAAATTATTTCCTGTCAACCATTCTTTTCTCGAATAAAGTCGTGGTAAACTTCTTTAACAGTCGATGCTGATTGATTGTTTTTATTGAAACTTTTTGGTTTTAGCCTATAAAAGTTAGATGGAACAAAGGCGTCGGTAAACTGGCGCCGCGGTGATGTCAAAACA
>CALDUO010000033.1 GCA_937923745.1 uncultured Granulosicoccaceae bacterium | reverse complement strand
ACTGGCGACCAAAACTCAGGCGACCAAAACTCAAGCGACCAAAACTCAAGCGACCAAAACTCAAGCGACCAGAATGCCAGCAACCAGAATGCCAGCAACCAGAATAATAATGGAACACAGCAGGAACAGCCTCTTATCGGTGAAGCACCAGGTGCTGTGATGGGCCTTGAAGGTATAGCGTACACCGATACTGAAGTTGAACTCTTCTGGGAGAGGGCGACTGACGCAGACGGTACCGTGGTGGGATATTACGTCAGTCGTGATGGTGTCGAGCTAGAGGCGTCGCTGGACGGGTTGAGTTTCTATGACAGCGCCATCACACCGGGTATGTCTTATCAGTACACCGTTGCAGCTATCGATAATGATGGTAACACTGGGGTGGGGGGCAATCTGACGCTCACCACGCCAGACGAGTACCGGGCTATTAATGCCGATAACTATCAGGCTATTGTTCGTCAGGTGCTGTCGGTGTTTGCAAGCCACCCCATGCGTAACAGTGTGTATCAACCCTTTGACGCTATTACTGATGCCGCATTAGAACCAGACTCATCCAACTTTAACCCGGATACCTCGGTGTTGGCCTCACAATATACCTGCAATAACGGAGGCACTGCATCCGTTGACGAGCTGCAGGCATCGGCAACGGGTGTCTACAATGTGACGTTTGATAACTGTCAGCTTAATGATTCGGTCTATCAGGGAGTTGCCAATTTCTCGCGAAGCGAAGGGCAAAGCACCACTCGTGAATTTGTCGGTTATAGCGTAACGGATGCTACCGGCAAAACGGTGACTATTGATGGTACGGTGAACCAATCCAATTACAGCTGTCGTTCTGATAATTTTCAGTCATGGAGTGTCACGGATCTATCGTGGGAATCCACAAGCTTTGAAGGTGTTACCAGAATCACCGATGCCAGCACGTTTTTTGGTGCAGGTACCTCTTGTCTCGAGCCCTGGTCAGCGCAGCTGCGGGGTAGCTTTACACTTCAGTCACCGACAACACTGGACGCCTCTGGTAGTAGCACGGGTACGGGTAATAAAGCTATCGCTGTGAGTGTTACCGAGGAATTCAATAGTACGCTTGAGAATAATACGGATTTTCAGACAGGTATGATGAAACTGACGGGTGCCGACGGGAGCACGCTGGCGTTTAATGCTGATAATGGTGATGTGTCGTCAGTAGTCATTACGATAGGGGGCGATACAAACGAATTGACTGCGCTATGGAGTGTTTGGAGCGGTATTCTGGTGCCGAGTGGTACGGGTTTATAGAGACTGGCGTAAGTGGCGGGCCATCCATGGCCCATCAGTTTCATCCGTCTTTAAGAGGTTCGGGTGCTTGGCTTTCAATCGCGACGGAGTCGAGACACTCTCTGATCTGATCTTTTGTGTAGCCAAGCTGATAAAGAAATTGTATGTAGTTCGATTGACAAGCTTCGGCATTCGGGTGCTTATGACCTGAGTTATGGCTCAATTGCAAGAAAATCACCAGTGAACGTCGCATAAAAGGCTCAGCCTCTGATAGTCGATTCGTCGCTTTAAGCAAGTGAGCCAGATTACTCAGGTCTATCGCAACTTCAGGATGACTCTCCCCATAGCTGCTCTCGTCTATTTCTAACGCACGGCGCATCAATAGCTCAGCCTCTCCCAGACGATTCGTCGCTTGAAGCAATAGACCCAGATTGTTCAGGTCAATCGCAACTTCCGGATGCTTCTCTCCGTAACTGATTTCGTCTATCGCAAGTGCTCGGCGCATCATTTGCTCGGCCTGCTCCAGACGATTCGTCGCTTTAAACAATAGACCCAGATTGTTCAGCCTGATCGCTACATTTGGATGACTCTTCCCAAAGCTGCTCTCGTCTATCGCTAACGCTCGGTGCATCAATGGCTCGGCCTCTTCCAGACGATTCGTCTCTATAAGCAATTGAGCCAGATTGTTTAGGTGTCTCGCCGTGTTAGGATGACTCTCACCATAGATGCTTTTGTCTATCTCTAACGCACGGCGCATCAATGGCTCGGCCTCCTCTAGACGATTCGTCGCTTGAAGTAATCCGGCCAGATTGTTCAGGTGTCTCGCCGTGTTAGGATGACTCTCACCATAGTTGCTTTTGTCTATCTCTAACGCTCGGCGCATCAATGGCTCCGCCTCTTTGTAGCTGGCTTTAGCATCAAGCAGTTGCGCTGCGTTGTTTAACAATCGCGCTGTGGGGTGGGATTGTTTGGTTTTTCCTTGCGAATCACCGTATTCACAGACTGTCAGTACGTGATCTACCAGCGGCTCCATGATTGGCCAGTCACGAACATCTTGGCCATTCCCCTGAAAAGCTTTGTCAATCCAGTTCAGCGCAGACTCAAGGGCGGGTAGTGCCACTTCCTGTTCTGACGGGGTGTTTTCCTGGTGGTATCGTGTGGTGGACTGGACCAGTCGATGAACCTGTAGCCATTGTTGCTCGTTTAACTGTAAACGAGTGACTAAGCTATACCGTACCAGTGCATTAACGGCCTGTTGCAGGTCTCCTTCGAATAATGCATCTGGCACTGCGTCCAAAAAACTAATGGGCAAGGGTTCAGGGCTTAGCCAGCTTAGTATATCCAGCAAAAGCTTGGCATCATCATCCAGTTGATCAACACTGAGTTTCCAGGTGACCAGTGTCCCTCTACGATTGTCTGCGGGGCGGTTCTCGTCGTATTCAATCAGTAGTGACGGGAAGTCTTCCAGTATCGCGGCTTCATTCTCAGCCCAGCGTTGTACGTATGTGTTCAGAGCTATACCGTTACTGTTGATATACGCAGAGGCGTGTTCCAGACCCAGCGCCAGCCTACCGGTTTGTATCGCAATTTCTACGGCGGCCTGTGGGTCCTGATCGGACTTAATCCGCCTGTTTTCCGTCATCTCCAAAAGGTAAGATACGGCATCTGGTTCGCTCAATAGATCAAGCTCAATTTCCCGTACACTGGCGCTCCAGGTCGAAAGCCGTGATGTGATCAGCAACGTACCGGTGTTTAACTGCGGCAAATACTGCTTGACAGCCCTCGCGGCATCTTCTGTATCTACGTTGTCAATAATGAGCAGCCAGCCGGGTTGATCAATGAGTCTTTTGAATACTGCCTGTCGTCTTTGTTGATCTGTTGCATCTGTTAAATCAGGGATTGCCAATACTTCGTAAAGATCGGCTAGGCTAGACTCTAACTGTTGCTGTGTTTCGCCAGTGACAAACAGGAGCGCTGTATACTGAGCCTGAAACCGCCATGCATACTCAATGGCCGCTCGGGTTTTACCGATACCACCTGCACCAGTGATTGACTGTGGGCTAGCGTGACTGTGCGTAATGGCGGTTGTGCCGTGCTGCAGCGAATTGTCGAGGTTAGTCAGGAACTCATCGCGTCCTTTAAAGAAATTATTGAGTGACGGGAATGGCACGTTACGGGGTCTTTCCAGTCCGAACGGTTGAAACAGGATGAGCAATACCGCGATCAGATACTCGTTGCTGTCAGTGACCGGTTTTCTGTCGTGCCCTTGAGTTTTTAACCATTGTCTGTAGGCACGCTGCTGTACGATAGCGCTTTCCGTCTCAATCGCGCTGTTGATCTCGAGGTTTGTTACTTTGAAGTCGTCGGGCACAAATAATACATAAACCTGCTTGCCAAGTGTTTTGGCGATCATGTATTCAAGTTGTGTGTAAGAGACCTGGTCAACGCCAGCGAAGTCTTTAAAGTTCTCTTCAAGGTCGATGTTGTCTAGCGCT
>CALDUO010000032.1 GCA_937923745.1 uncultured Granulosicoccaceae bacterium | reverse complement strand
CCGCTGGCCAGTTTCATGTTGGATTCAGGGCAGTGCAGTATGTGCACGCCCTGACTGACTACCTGTTTGACTTCAGCGTCGGACATTTGTGTCATGTGTACAGCAAGCAACGATGAGCTCAGCAGGCCAAGATCGGCCAATGCACCGATGGGTCTGCGTTGATGTTGGCTCTCATAGTGTTCCACTTCACCTGCGGTCTCGTGCACATGCATGTGGACCGGAATGTCGAGTTCTGCAGCCAGTGTATTGATTTGCACGAGGGGGTCGGCGGATACGGTATACGGCGCATGAGGTGCAAAGGCTGTCGATACCCTTGGGTACGACTTGCATTGATCATGAACGGTAAGCCCTTTGCTGATGTATTCGGCTGGCGAGGAGGCCCAGACGGTCGGGAAATCGAGTGCGATAAGACCAACGGTTGCGCGGATGCCGGACTCATGTGCGACCCGGGCGGCTTCATCGGGAAAGAAATACATGTCGTTCACTTGGGTCACGCCACCGAGCAGTGATTCGGCGATAGCGAGCGCGGTGCCATCTGCGACAAAGTCGGCATCGACCCAGCGACCTTCGACCGGCCAAATATGCTCTTGCAACCACGTCATCAAAGGTAAGTCGTCAGCGATACCCCGAAGCAAATTCATAGCAAGATGACAGTGGGTGTTGACGAGACCCGGCATGACGATGTGATCGGTGCGATCGAGTGACCGGATCTCGGGGTAGCGTTCGGTCGCATCAGCGGCAGGCAGAATATCGTGTATTTTGCCGTCCTTGATGACCAGCGCATGGTCGCTAAGAACACGATTGTCAGCATCAACAGTGACCAGATGCCGGGCCCGTACGATCAGATCTTCAGATGTCAGTGTCATGCATGGCAGGGTAACGTCTGCTGACGAGCGCGGCAAGTGTGTCTGTGGTATTATTGACAGGTTGAGCGGCCCGCTTCTGCTAAGGACATACAGCCCGGAACAATGTCTGATTTCGCGAAAGAAATTCTGCCCATAAATCTGGAAGACGAGATGCGTAAATCGTATCTCGACTATGCCATGAGCGTCATCGTCGGTCGAGCCTTGCCCGATGTCCGCGATGGTCTCAAGCCCGTGCATCGCCGTGTCCTGTATTCCATGCATGAACAGGGCAATGACTGGAACAAGGCGTACCGAAAATCGGCACGTGTCGTGGGCGACGTCATGGGTAAGTACCACCCGCACGGCGACAGCGCCATCTACGACACCATGGTTCGAATGGCGCAGCCGTTCTCCATGCGTTACATGCTCATCGACGGTCAGGGTAACTTTGGCTCTGTCGACGGTGATCCACCCGCTGCCATGCGTTACACCGAAGTACGCATGGAGAAAATAGCGCACGAACTGCTGACCGATATCGACAAGGAAACTGTCGATTTCGCGCCTAACTACGACGGCAACGAAAACGAACCCACGGTTCTTCCTGCCCGAATCCCCAATCTGCTGGTGAACGGATCCTCCGGTATTGCTGTCGGTATGGCAACCAATATACCGCCGCATAATCTGTCCGAAACTGTCAATGCCACCATCGCTATGCTCGACGACGAGAGTATCTCGGTCGAGGGCTTGATGGAGCACCTGCCCGGTCCTGACTTCCCGACAGCCGGTATTATTAACGGCTCCCGCGGTATTCGTGAGGCTTATCGCACCGGTCGTGGTCGTCTGCATGTGCGTGCGCGCGCGACTGTCGAGCACAATGAAAAAACCGGCAAAGACACCATCATCGTCACCGAGCTGCCCTACCAGGTAAACAAGGCCAGGCTCATGGAAAAAATAGCCGAGCTGGTCAAAGAAAAGAAACTCGAAGGCATCACCGAGCTGCGCGATGAGTCCGACAAGGACGGTATGCGTATGGTCATCGAGTTGCGTCGTGGCGACTCCGGCGAAGTGCTGCTGAATCAGCTGTACAAACAAACGCAGCTGCAAACGGTTTTCGGTATCAACATGGTCGCGTTGATAGACGGGCAACCGCGCCTGTTAACGTTGCGCGATGTCATTCGCGCCTTCATCCGTCATCGCCGCGAAATAGTCACGCGACGCACCCACTATCTGCTGCGCCGTGCTCGTGATCGTGCCCATGTGCTCGAAGGGCTTGCGGTGGCCATGGCCAACATCGACCCCATTATCAAACTCATTCGTGAGTCGTCATCGCCGGGCATCGCGCGCGAGCGACTCGTGGCACAAACCTGGGAGCCAGGTGTGGTTTCCGACATGCTCGAGCGGGCCGGGGCGTCAGCCTCCAGGCCCGACGGTCTCGGACCCGAGTTCGGGCTGGTTGATGGCAAGTACCAGCTCTCCGAGGTTCAGGCGCAGGCCATCCTCGATCTGCGTTTGCACCGCCTGACCGGGTTGGAGCAAGACAAAATTGTTGCCGAGTATCGCGAGTTACTCGAAAAAATCGCTGACCTGCTCGATATCCTCAATGACCCGGAACGTTTGCGGCTGGTGATACGTCAGGAACTGGTTGATGTCATTGAGCAGTTCGGTGATCAACGCCGCACCGACATTCAGGTCGACTACGCCGAAATGACCGTCGAAGATCTCATTGCTGACGAGAGCGTTGTGGTGACGTTGTCACACGGTGGTTATGCCAAAGCGCAGCCCCTGTCCGATTACCGGGCCCAAAAGCGTGGTGGTCGCGGCAAATCTGCCACAGCAGTCAAAGACGAAGACTTCGTCGACAAACTGTTTATTGCCAGTATGCACGACACCGTGTTGTTCTTTACCAGTGTCGGTAAGGTCTACTGGAAACGGGTGTACGAACTACCGGTCGCAAGCCGCGGGTCACGTGGCCGACCCATCGTGAACTTGCTACCGATGGAAGAGGGTGAGCGGGTCACTGCGGTGCTGACGACCCGTGAATACACCAGCGACCAATTTGTCTTTTTCGCCACGAGCAAAGGCGTGGTTAAAAAGACCGCACTGACTGACTTCTCGCGTCCGCGTACCAACGGCATCATTGCCATAGACTTACGCGTAGATGACTACCTGATTGACGTTGCCCTAACGGATGGCAATAGCGATGTCATGCTGTTCTCGAGCGGTGGGCGTGCTATGAGATTTTCAGAGACTGCCGTCCGCACCATGGGGCGAACGGCTGCGGGTGTCCGAGGCATCAGAATGCCTGAAGAAGACACGGTTATCTCGTTAATTGTTGTTGGCGAAGGCGAAATTTTGACCGCCACACGCAATGGCTATGGCAAGCGCACCCAAACCGCAGATTATCCGGCCAAGGGTCGTGGTGGTCAGGGTGTTATAGACATCAAAACCACGGAACGAAACGGGTCTGTCGTTGGGGCGGTGCTGGTGCGTGAAGACGACGAAATCATGCTGATTTCAGACGGTGGCACCCTGGTCAGAACGGCGGTATCCGGCGTTTCGACTCTGGGTCGTAACACGCAAGGTGTCAGGTTAATCAAACTGAGCGATCAGGAGAAGCTGGTTGAATTGGCCGCTATTGACGAAAGTGTTGTCGGTGATGAGCTCGATAATACCGATGAAGCGTCAGACGATGATCAGGCCGACAGCGCTGAGACATCTGAATCAGGCGATGACGAGGGTATTAATGACAAGGTTGGTGATGACAAGGGTGTTACTGACAAGGGTGGTGATGACACTACCGGCGATGAGTCGGATGCCAGCGAGGACTGATGACGCACTGACCTATGAAGACGTTTACATCGCTGCCTGAAATTCGTGAGGAAATAGACCGTATAGATGTCGAGCTGCTGGCGCTGCTGACCGCCAGGGCGCAATGCTCACTTCAGGTGGCCGACCTGAAAAAAGCGGCTGACGGTGATGACGTAACGTTTTATCGCCCAGAGCGCGAAGCACAAATACTGCGTCGTATGGCAGCCTTAAATGAAGGGCCATTATCCGATGAGACCGTGACGCGGTTTTATCGGGAAATCATATCGTCGAGCCTGGCGCTCGAGGAGCCCATGACGGTGGCGTACCTCGGTCCGGAGGGTACTTTTACGCACGCGGCGGCAATCAAACACTTTGGTTCGTCGGTGATGCTGGAGCCGTGCGAGTCCATTGACCTGATATTTCGGGCGGTTGAAGTCGGTGATGCTCGCTTTGGCGTCGTGCCGGTGGAGAACTCCACGGAAGGCATGATTAACCACACGCTCGATATGCTGATCACCTCTGACCTCCTGATCTCGGGCGAGAGCCGCTTAAGAATCGAACACAATTTACTGGGCAATCTCGACGACTTCAGCCAAGCCAACAGTGTCCATGCGCACCCCCAGTCGTTGGCGCAATGCCGAAACTGGCTCGCTGCCAACCTGCCGGGTGCGGAGCTGGTCAATGCAAGCAGTAATGCCGCAGCGGCAGAGCGCGTGCACGGGCTAGATCGTGCTGTGGCCATTGCCAGTGTGGCAGCGGCCGAGCGGTATCAGCTCTCGGTGCTGCAACACAACATCGAAGACGTGACCAACAATACCACCCGTTTTTTTGTCGTTGGCAAGCAGGCCGTGCCTCCGAGTGGCAATGACTCCACGTCGCTGTTGGTCAGCGCCTCACACAAACCCGGCGGACTGCGCCGTATGCTCACGCCGTTTGAAGATGCCGGAATCAGCCTTACACGCATCGAGTCCAGGCCCAGTAAAAACAATTTATGGGAATATTACTTTTTGATTGATCTTGACGGTCATCAGGAAGACCCCGTGTTGGCAACTATTCTGAAAGAGTTGGCCAGTGAAACGCACTTAATGCGAGTACTGGGTTCCTATCCCAGCGCCTTGTGAGGTTCGTTATTCGGCACGCTCAACCGACACCGTGGCAACGATACGACCGGTGCGTTTGCATTCAAACCAGCCTCGTTGTTTGGCCGCTTCCCCCAGCAGGTGTGATGCATGGTGATTAACAGAATCAGCATTATCGGCACTGGCCTGATTGGTTGTTCATTTGCGCTGGCCATTCGACAAGCGGGTTACACCGGCACCATTGTCGGGTTCGCCCGTCAGTTGAAAACCCTCGAAGAGGCGACATCCATTGGTGCGATAGATGAGTCGACCACCGATATGGCAACGGCGGTGCGTGGCGCTGACCTTGTGATGCTGACCGTACCAATGATGGCGATGCGCTCTGTGTTACTGCAGCTCAAAGACCATCTCGGCGCACACACGATCGTGACCGATGGCGGTAGTGTCAAAGCGTCGTTTGTTAACGATGCCCGTGACGTTCTGCCATCAATGCAATACGTGGTGCCGGGGCACCCGATAGCCGGGCGTGAACTCAGTGGTCCATTAGCAGCCGACCCTGAGTTGTATCGTGACCGGCGTGTGTTGTTAACACCAACCCACGAGACGTTGCCTGCGGCTACTGCCGCGGTTGAGGCGCTTTGGCAACTGACCGGTGCGGTGGTGGAGCAATTGGACGCGGATCATCACGACCGGGTGTTGGCATCGACCAGCCACTTGCCACATATGCTCGCATTCGGGTTGGTCGATATGCTCGCCACACGACAGGAGAGCGAAGAGATTTTCCGCTACGCCGCTGGTGGTTTTCGTGACTTTTCACGTATCGCCTCCGGGGATCCCACCATGTGGCGAGACATCTGTCTGACCAATAAAAAAGAACTGGGCGTTGCGCTAAACGAATTAATCGATAATCTTCAGCGGCTTGATGCGATGATCGAAGCGTCTGATGGTGATGCATTGGGTGCGTTGTTTGATCGTGCCAAAACAGCAAGAGATAAACACACAGCATGTTAAATTTTCAGGTCAGTCCCGGTGGTAGTCTCAGCGGTTCTATCCGCGTGCCTGGCGACAAATCCATGTCCCACCGATCCATTATTCTGGGCTCACTGGCAGTGGGTGATACAGAAATCAGCGGATTTCTCGAAGGCGAGGACAGTCTTTGCACACTGGCGGCCTTTCGTGCGATGGGCGTCAACATCGAGCACGAAAGCGGTGGCCACGTTTTGATTAGGGGCCAGGGCTTGCAGTCTTTGCAAGCGCCTAAAGAGGCGTTGTATTTGGGTAATTCCGGCACCGCAATGCGCCTGATGGTCGGCGTGTTGGCAGGGCAGGCGTTTCCGTCACAACTCACCGGTGATGCGTCATTATCAGGTCGGCCGATGGGACGTGTGATTAATCCGTTAGCGCAAATGGGTGCGGTCATTGACAGCGCAGCGGAGCAACGACCGCCACTCAATATTCAGGGGCGTGCGGCACACGAATCACTCAAAGCCATTACTTACACACCACCGGTGGTTAGCGCCCAGATCAAATCGTGTCTGCTATTGGCCGGTCTGTATGCCGATGGTGAAACCACGATTATCGAAACCGGTATTTCGCGCGATCACACCGAGCGCATGCTAAAAGGCTTTGGATATGAGGTTAAAAAAGACGGCATGACGACCACCATAGCAGGTGGCGGCACATTGACCGGCACTCGCATTGATGTGCCTGCCGATGTCTCGTCTACGGCGTTTTTTATGGTCGGTGCGTTAATCGCGCCCGGCTCGGATATTACGCTCACCCACGTTGGTATCAATCCGACACGGGCAGGCATTATCGACATACTGACGATGATGGGCGGAGACATCACCCTGGCCAATGAACGCGAGGTTGGTGGCGAACCGGTTGCTGATATTCGGGTGCGTGCCAGCGAGCTTCATGGAATCGACGTGCCGACGCATCTGGTGCCGGTTGCGATTGATGAGTTTCCCGCCATTTTTGTTGCGGCTGCAGTTGCAACTGGCCGCACCACGGTGTCGGATGCCGCTGAATTGCGGGTCAAAGAAAGCGATCGTATTCAGGTAATGGTCGATGCGTTGACGGCGGTGGGTGTCTCTATAGAGGGGCGGCCAGACGGCGCTGTTGTTGATGGCGGGCCGGTACGCGGTGGGCAGGTCAACAGTCACGGCGATCACCGTCCGGCGATGGCGATGGCCATGCTGGCCTTGCGTGCAGAGACACCGATTGTCGTGACCGATTGCGACAACGTCAGCACATCATTTCCCGGATTTGCTGAACTGGCCGCCAATGCCGGGCTGGGCATTACCGTGGTTAACGGTGAGGCGAACTGACCTGATTTATGGCTACTTCCTCAGCGCAACATATTCCGGTTATCGCAATAGATGGTCCGTCGGGTGCAGGCAAGGGAACCGCATCCATGCTCGTCGCAAGGCGGCTCGGGTTTCATCTGTTGGACAGCGGCGCGATGTACCGCGTTGCCGCGCTGCACATTTTACGCAGTGGCCTGAAAGACCAGCCCATTGAGCGGATCGTTGAGGCCGTTACGAGCATGCGTGCCCGGTTTGATACCAGTGGTGATGACGGGGTCAGGGTATTGCTGGATCAGGACGACGTGACACTGGAGCTACGTACCGAAGAGACCGGCGGCATGGCATCCGAAATTGCGTCCGAACCCGCTATTCGGTCAGCGCTACTGACTACGCAACACACAATGCGACAGTTACCGGGGTTGGTGGCCGACGGGCGCGATATGGGAACGGCGGTCTTCCCCGATGCCATTTTGAAAGTATTTCTCACCGCATCGGCCGAAGAGCGCGCTGCAAGGCGACAACGACAGTTGAATCAGCAGGGAAAGCAGGTTACACTGGAGAGCTTATTGCAGGACATACAGGCTCGGGACTCGCGCGACACAAACCGAACGGTATCTCCTCTCAAACCTGCAGCAGATGCGCTAATCATCGACTCGACAGGTGTAAGCATTAACAATGTCGTAGATCACATTCTCAGTGTGTGGCACGAGCGTCGTTAAAAAAGCGTCTGTGAATGTTTAGGTTATATGGGGCATCAATGGCCTCATCCGCCGACGGCTCCACGCTCCAACCCAAATTTCAACCCGGGTTCAGTGGCTGTCTGTCAGCGGGGATAAACACTGCATTCACAGATTTTACTCACTAACCCTGCATACGGCGAGGGACACCGGAATCAGCGCGGGTGTAAAACACCTGTTCACTACCGGTCAGGCCGAACGCAGATTACTCCTTACCACAGGTTTACTAAATGTCTGAATCCTTTGCCGAACTTTTCGAGGAAAGTCTATCCCGCTCGGAAATGAAAACCGGTTCCATCCTTATTGGTACCGTTGTAGATATCACCGGTGACTTTGTCATCGTAAACGCAGGCCTCAAATCTGAAGGCGCTGTTCCCATCGAAGAGTTTGTCAACGAAGCAGGCGATATCGACGTCAACGTTGGTGACAATGTTGAAGTCTCACTCGATTCCATCGAAGATGGTTTTGGTGAAACCAAACTCTCACGTGAAAAAGCCCGACGTGCCCGCTCATGGACCGTGCTCGAAAAAGCACAGGAAAATGACGAAATCGTCAAAGGCAATATCACTGGCAAAGTCAAAGGTGGCTTTACCGTTGAAGTGTGCGACATCCGTGCGTTCCTACCCGGATCACTGGTCGACGTCCGACCCGTACGCGACACCAGCTACCTCGAAGGCAAAGAACTCGAATTCAAGGTTATCAAGCTTGATCAGCGCCGCAACAATGTAGTTGTTTCTCGACGAGCTGTGGTTGAGTCTGAATACAGTGCTGAGCGTGAAGCATTGCTTGAAAATCTGCAGGAAGGACAGGAAATCAACGGTATCGTCAAGAACCTCACCGATTACGGTGCGTTCCTCGATCTCGGTGGCATCGACGGCCTGTTGCACATCACCGACATGGCATGGAAGCGTGTTAAGCATCCGTCAGAAGTGGTTGAAGTTGGCGTCGAAATGCGCGTCAAGGTACTGAAGTTTGATCGTGAGCGTAACCGCGTATCGCTGGGTCTCAAGCAACTGGGTGAAGATCCATGGGTGGATCTGACTCGTCGTTATCCCGAGGGCGCACGCCTGTTCGGTAAGGTCACCAACATTGCCGACTACGGGTGTTTTGTGGAGATCGAAGAAGGCGTTGAAGGTTTGGTACACGTCTCTGAAATGGATTGGACCAATCGCAACGTTAATCCCAACAAGGTCGTCGCACTCGGTGATGAGGTAGAAGTCATGATCCTCGACATCGACCAGGAGCGTCGTCGTATTTCGCTGGGTATCAAGCAGTGTAAAGCGAATCCGTGGGAAGACTTCTCCGAAAGCTTCAACAAGACCGACCGCGTTAAAGGCACCATCAAATCCATCACAGATTTCGGTATCTTTATCGGCCTCGATGGCGGCATCGACGGACTCATTCACCTGTCTGATCTATCCTGGAACGAGACCGGCGAAGAAGCTGTACACAAGTACAAGAAGGGCGATGAAATCGAAGCTGTTGTGCTCGCGGTCGATCCCGAAAGAGAGCGTATCTCACTCGGTGTCAAGCAGCTGGAACGTGATCCGTTCGGTCAGTTCCTTGCCGATAACCCGAAAGGCAGCATTATTAAAGGTCTCGTCAAAGAAGTCGATACAAAACATGCAGTTATCGAAATCGAAGAGGGTGTTGACGGTATTCTTCGAGCCAGCGAGATCGGGCGTGACCGTGTTGAAGACGTGCGTAATGAGCTGAAGGTGGGTGACGAAGTAGAAGCCAAGTTCGTTAACATTGATCGCAAGTCCCGCATGCTGAGTCTGTCTATCAAAGCGAAAGACTACGAAGACGAAGCAGAAGCGATGAGCGATTACAACCAGGGCGGCGGCGGCTCAACCGGCACCACACTGGGTGATTTGATGAAAGAGCAAATGGGCAATCTGGACTCATAGTCAGACCTGCTCTAAACAGGGCTATGAGTGCAATCAGCATCTCATACGCCCGGCCCTTACTCAAAGCTCATACTCTTCGGCCGCGGAGTGACGGCATCACAAACCCTGTGTTCGTGTGAATACAGGGTTTGATTGTGTTACTCATCAGCACATCCGTCATACGCCGTTTTGTAGAGAGAGTGACAGATGACCACTGAAAACAGCCTGACAAAATCCGATCTCATCGAATCGCTTGCGCGCAGTCAGCAACATTTGGCGCTCAAAGATGTAGAGCTTGCGGTTAAAAGTTTGCTCGAATCCATGAGCCACGAGTTGGCGTCAGGCGAGCGTATTGAAATTCGGGGTTTTGGCAGCTTCAGTCTTCATTTCAGACCACCCCGTATGGGGCGTAACCCCAAATCAGGCGATGCTGTTGCATTACGCGGCAAGTTTGTGCCGCACTTCAAACCCGGTAAAGAACTTCGCGATCGCGTCAATGGTGATCACACCGACGACTGAGCGTTGCGCGTATGCCTTATCCTTGCTGTACGCTTCCCTAACTGCCAAAAACACCGCCAAAAACACCGCTGAAGTCTGTCCGTTGTCAACGCCGGGTTAGCCTCAGTAGTCTATCGGCCTAATGTCCGACCTCTGGCTGACCTCGGGCACTACCTCTAACACCACCTCTAACACCACCTCTAGTCCAGTGGCGCTAATGGGTTATTTTCTGATTTGTTGACCTGCTAATCGGTTAGCAGAGCTGCCTCGTTGAGTGTGTCGTTGTGTCGCCAACGTCACTCTGATGCTACTATGAGCGCCTGTTAATCGGCTGGATATCCATGCTTAATTTACTTTGGCTCCTGTTACCTGTTGCGGCTGCCGGTGGCTGGTTTGCTGCACGCCGGGCAACAGCTCGAGATACGCCACCTGCTTTCAATTATTATCAGGGGCTTAACTACTTGCTCAATGAGCAGCCAGATAAGGCGGTTGAATGGTTCGGTGAGTTGTCGCCGGGGGAAAAAGACGCGGCCGATACGCGATTGGCACTCGGTAATATGTTCAGGCGACGCGGTGAAGTCGAACGTGCTATCCCTATACATCAGGCGCTGGTCGACAACACAGAGGTGAGCGACGATCTTCGTGCTGATGCGTTATTCGAACTCGCACGCGATTTTGAGGCAGCCGGTTTGTTTGATCGTGCCGAGTCACTGTTTACGCAATTGACCAACAATGAACGTTATGCGCCTCGTGCCTGGCAGAGCCTGTTGCTGATCAGTGAGCGGGAGCGTGACTGGGACAAAGCAATTGAAACTGCTGCCAGCTACAGCCGGGTCAGTGGCACCGATGTGAATAACCTGATCGCACATTATCACTGCGAACTGGCCGATATCGCCGCACAGCAAGAGGATGTTGCTGCTGCGGTATCGTTACTACAAAAAGCCACCACTACCGATACCGACTGTGCACGTGCCAATGTCATGTGGGGGGCACTGGCGTTGCAGGAACATGATTATCAAACTGCGATTGAGCGATTCGAGCGAGTCGAAAAACAGCGCCCTGAACTTATGCCCGAGATCATCAAACCGTTATTCACAGCACTGGATTTAGCAGGAGATCAGGCAGCGCTGCGTGCATACATTGACAGAATCAAAGGTAGATTCAACGCGTACTCGGTCATAAAGACCACTCGTGCCATGATAGAAAAACTGGACGGTCGTGCAGAAGCCGATGATTTTTTTAAAGACCAAATCGTTAAACGTCCGTCTTTAAAAGGGCTGCGTGACTGGGCGCGCGGACAGTTAGCCAAAAGCCCACCCGCTGAGCGTGAAAAGGTAGAGGCAATGTGCGATATGTTGGATCAGGTTGTTAAAGACAAGCCGGGGTTCCAGTGCTCTGATTGTGGTTTCAGAGGCTCAACGTTGTATTGGCGGTGTCCAGGGTGTGGACATTGGGATACGGTGCAGACCGTAATCGGTGCGGAGGGCGAATAATGAATAACAACCAAAGCCCCGTGATTACCGCGCTTGATTTTAAACACGCAGATGATGCACTGGCATTAGTACAACAGCTGTCACCGTCTCTGACGCGTGTCAAAGTCGGTAAAGAGTTGTTTACGCGTGCAGGTCCCCAGTTTGTTGAGCAGCTGCAGACATTGGGCTTTGATGTGTTTCTTGATCTTAAATTTCACGATATCCCGAATACCGTCGCCGGTGCTTTAAAAGCCGCTGCCGAATTGGGTGTATGGATGGTTAACGTTCATGCCAGTGGTGGACGCGCGATGCTCGAAGCGGCGCGCGAGGCTATTGATCCGTCGGGTTCAACTCAACTGATTGCCGTGACGGTATTAACCAGTATGGACACAGAAGACCTGCGGCAAGTGGGTGTGGAGTCGAGCGCGCAGGACCAAGTGAAACGCCTCGCACAACTGGTCGCAGAGTGCGCGCTCGATGGTGTGGTCTGTTCACCACGGGAGTCGGCCATGTTACGACGCGCTCACGGCCCCGATTTTTCTTTGGTCACGCCCGGAGTCAGACCGGCTGTCGCGTCGGGTGCCAAAGTCACAGAGACATCAGGCACTGCCTCCGATCAAAAAAGAATCATGACACCTCAAGATGCGATAAAAGCCGGCAGTGATTATCTGGTGATTGGCCGACCCATCACGCAGTCAGCAGATCCGATCAAGACGCTTGAGCAACTGGTACAATCTCTGACCGATGCAGCAGGAGGCCACTCATGAGCGCAACAGATAAGCACTATATTTCTGCACAACAATTATTGTTGGATTCGCTCGAGCTGGGTCGGCAGGTCTTGACCAGCGGATTTCGTCCCAACTACATTGTGGGTGTCTGGCGTGGCGGCACACCAGTGGGTATCGCAGTGCAGGAGTTACTTGATTTTTACGGTGTAAAAACCGACCACATTGCAATCAGAACTTCGTCATACAGTGCCATTGAACGCCAGGAAAACTCGGTACGTGTGCATGGGTTGAGTTACCTGACACGCGCTATGAACTCAGAAGATTCGTTACTGATTGTGGATGATGTGTTCGACTCGGGACTCAGCGTGAAGGCCATAATCGACAAGCTAAAAGATCGCGCCAGAAAGAACCTGCCGCATGATGTGCGGGTGGCCACTGCGTATTTTAAGCCGACCAAAAACAAAACTGATTTTAAGCCTGACTACTATGCGCACGAGACCGACCGGTGGCTGGTGTTTCCGCATGAGATGGATGGGTTGACCGACGAGGAGTTACGTGAGCACAAGCCCCATTTGGTGCCTTTGCTCGAAGAGCTTGCCAAGACGATGTCGTCTGGTACCGGGAGGGGGACTTGAACCCCCAAGGTGTTGCCACCGGTGGATTTTGAATCCACTGCGTCTACCAATTCCGCCATCCCGGCAAGGAGGCCAGTTACGATCTGAAGCGGAGCGTATTGTAGCCTGCCAGCTAGCTCTGCGCCACTCTATTAAACGCATTGGCCGTATTCTGCCAACCGGTGTCGTGCCAACCCGTCGCCTGACATGCGGTGATTGACGCGGTAGGGCGTGCCGACCCAAGGACACCAACTCGGGAGAGACCAACCCGGATAGTACCAACCCGGACAAAGCAAGCC
>CALDUO010000031.1 GCA_937923745.1 uncultured Granulosicoccaceae bacterium | reverse complement strand
CGCACCGAACAATACACCCCAGAAAGGCGCACCAGTGACGAACTCGAACATTGACCAAACACTTATGACGGCAGTTACTGCGACTCTAACGCCAAACGGTTTAAAGAATTCGTGATCTAAATCAAACAGTTTAAGCACTGGTTTCTGCCTTTGGTGTCAGAAGCGTTTGGTGGGGCGTGCAAGCTAGGCAACATCTGCTACGTCGTCGCCTTTTGCACCGGTAATATACGCCACCACATCCTGCCCGTCGGTTTCATCGCGTTTCAGATTAGCGACAATACGACCTCGTCGAAACACAATAATACGGTCGACCAGATCCATAACTTGTCTCATATTATGGCTGATCAGTATCAACGGTTCACCCACTGATTTTAATTGTCTGATGATGTTTTCTACCTGTTCTGTTTCCTGAACACCCAAGGCGGCAGTTGGTTCGTCCATGATGGTCAAACGGGAGTGAAAAGTTGCGGTGCGGGCAATAGCGACGCATTGCCTCTGGCCACCTGACATATTACGAATGGTGTTTTTGATGTTGGGGATTTTAACAGCCGTTTTCTCAAGGCCGGCAATGGTCGCTTGCCGCATGGCTTTGTAATCCAAAAAACGGAACGGACCGAGCCAATTCCAGAACGTGAGCTCGCGTCCCAAAAACAGATTGTCAGGAACATCCAGGTCGTCCGCAAGTGCCAGCGTTTGAAATACAGTCTCTATACCGGCCTCTCTGGCATCGATAGGCCCGGTAAAGTTTACCTCTTTACCATATAACCAAATTTTGCCTCGGGTGCGCTGTTCCACGCCGGTTATCTGCCGCACAAATGTTGACTTACCAGCGC
Source organism: uncultured Granulosicoccaceae bacterium (assembly GCA_937923745.1). GTDB lineage: Bacteria > Pseudomonadota > Gammaproteobacteria > Granulosicoccales > Granulosicoccaceae > CALDUO01. The sequence goes on along the minus strand of CALDUO010000031.1, from coordinate 7,969 downwards.
CGTTGTCACCCATGATGGCAACATGCTCACCTTTTTTTAATTCAAAGTTAGCGCCATCGAGTGCATGCACACCACCGTAGTGTTTGGTGAGGTCTTCTGTTTTCAGAACAATATCGTCTTGCATGATCACTCCTATGGTCAGGTTTTGGCGGCGGCTTTTTTCTGTCGCCATTGGTCCAGCACAACCGCTGCGACGATAATGAAACCCTTGACCATTTCCTGATAAAACGCGTCTAGTTTAAGGTAAGTAAAGCCCGAAATAATAACCCCGAATATCAACATGCCTAGACAGGTGCCAATAATGGAGCCGCGCCCACCGGCAAGTGATACACCACCAATGACCGCCATAGCAATAGCATCAAGTTCGTAAACCAGGCCCATACCTGATTGTGCAGTGAGGTTTTTTGCGCTCAGGATAATAGCGGCGAATGAGGCGAGCATACCGGCAATGGTGTAGACCAGCACCTTGTGCCGCGCTACTTTGATACCCGACATACGGGCAGCGTCTTCGTTTGAGCCAATAGCGTAGGTGTGTTTCCCGTACACGGTGTAACGCAAAATAATGTGGAAAAGCACTGCGAGGAGTACGAACCAGATAACCGGCATCATGCCGGATCCAATCCAGGCATAGTCCTCGGTCGGGAAGCTGATGGGGTTACCACGTGACCACCACTTGGCAACACCACGCGCACTAACCATCATACCCAGTGTTGCAATAAACGGCGGTATGCGCGTATACGCGATTAACACGCCGTTAATTATACCGGCCAACATGCCGCATAATAATCCGACAATGACAGGAATGATGGCTGGCAGGTCCATCGCCCAAGGGCCAAAAATAGCTTTGGGGTTAGGGTTGCCATTGACGAGTTCGGTTTGGGCAAAACTCATGGCAATCATTGCTGATGCTCCGACAATAGAGCCGGAGCTGAGATCAATACCCCCGGCAATAATCACCTGGGTAACACCCAACGCAATGATGCCAATGATAGAAACCTGCAAAATAATGATTTTGATGCGGGCTTCATTAAATATGGAGTCGAATCTGCCTTTGGTGTCGAACAACAGACTTTGACCATTCATGTAAGGCAAGAGCTGCCCTAAAGCTTCGAATATGCAGATGATCAGGATTAACGCAATAAAGATATTGAGTTCGTTGGGCCAGGCTCGTTTGGATTTGTCAAACGTGAGTCCGCCGGTTCCGTGACTTGTCTCTGCCATAGGAGCTTCTCTGATATCTGTCACATAAGAAAAGAGTCCGGGTGGTATGAACCACCCGGAGATTTACCACGAGGATCTAAAAAATACTTAGACCTTTATTGTTGTTAACAACGGGTCTGACCTAGTTCTTGTCCAGAAACGAGTCAATATTGTCAGGTGTTACCAGCTTAAACGGGATGTAGACTTTGCTGTCTACTTCTTCGCCTTTGGACAATGCAATAGCGGTGTCTACCGAGCCACGGCCTTGACCGAATGCATCCTGAAATACCGTAACGTCAAGTTCACCCGCTTGCATCGCAACCAGCGCGTCTTGTGTGGCATCGACGCCTCCGACTTCAACAGCGGCCATATCGATACCGGCAGCTTTCATGGCCTGAATAGCGCCAATCGCCATTTCGTCATTGTTTGCAATGACGAAATCAAACTCTTCGCCGGCTGACAACCAGTTGGTCATGAGTGATTGGGCTTCGTCCCGGCTCCAGTTAGCAGTCTGCTCATCGATGAGCGTCATGAAGTTACACATGTCCATACCGATGACATCGTGAACGTCTTTTGAACGCTGAACTGCAGCTTGGTTGGATAGCTGTCCATTCATCAAATAACCCTTGGCGCCACCGGCTTTACCGGCTGCACGCAGGTTACGGCAAATTTGAAACGCCTCCAGGGTACCAGACTCGATTTCGTTGGACGCAACGAACGCTTGCGTGGGTGGCAGTTCGTTTACGTTGTCAGGCTCACGGTTGACATAAACCAGCGGTGTGTCGCCGGCAGCTTCAGACACAGCGGCACCAGCTGAGGTATCAACGATATTCACGATAATGCCATCAACACCAGCTGCGACGAAGTTTTTAACCTGGTCAATCTGTCGACCGATGTCATCGTTGGCATCTTCAACCTGCAGACTGACGCCATCCAACGACTCTGCATGGTCGGTCATACCGTTGCGCATAACCGTCAAAAAGTTATCGTCAAATCGAGCGATGGATGCACCCAATTCCTGCGCCACAGCGGCAGTGGACATCAGTGCTGTCAGACCGACTACAAGTAGTGTTTTTTTCATGGAATTCCCCCATTTGGTGTTGGGTGTCCGGCTCACCCGTGCTTTTCCGGATGCCCGCTAACGCAAAATTGGGCAGTTAATAATTATAAAACCAGTTTTGGCTGTTCGTTAACCCCTGATTGCACACGGTAGGCAAACAAGGGTTGTCCGGTTGTGCGGCCAATAGGCCAAGTCCAATAGCTCCGGCCCAATATTCTCAGAGTATTCTCAGGCCAGTATTCAAAGACCAGTATTCAAGGACCAGAATCCCAAGACCAGTATCCAAGGACCAGCACTCCCCAGCCGCTTATAAAAGGCCAGTATCTCAGGCCCCGATTTTAGCCGCGGATTCTATAACGCTACGTCACCAACGTTAAACTCGGAGGCCTGACCTGGTGGGTCTGCGTGTTGGGTCATCCGCTGATGCCTGTGTCACAGGTTAAACGTTTGAATTGAGTGACGAACGAATAAACGCCATGGAGTTGGCCAGTTCTTGGGTCGGCTTGTCCAGCGTGTGAATCTCTGAGGCGAAGGCTTCAAATGACACCGGGCCAGTGTACCCCGCGCTCATCAGTTGCGAAAGTTGCTGAATGTTGCCGAGGCGGTCGGATGCGTCGACCAGCACGCGGTGCGAATCCAGCATCTCTGCGATACCGATGGCTGTGTCGGTGACTCCGGAGACGTGAACGATCGCAGTGTGGTCTGGATATACCGTCGATTCTGACGCGAGCGTATGGTGGAAGGTGTCGTGAATAAGTCTGAACGTGTCGTTTCCGCCGATCCTATCGAGCAGTTCGACCACCGTTGATTTCAGTCGTATGGTGCTGCTGGCAAAACCCAAAGGCTCGATCAGGCCCTGTAGACCTGCTGAGTCCAGTCGCGGTTTTAGTGTTTGCAGCGCAGTCGCCAACGCGTCTTTGGCCGCGTCGTCGTGTGGGAATTCGCCGTTATTGCCCGGAATCAAACTTACCGCTTTTGCACCCGAATTACTCGCTTGCTTAATCAGTTCATCCAGTGTGTCGATATTCAGTGACGCTGGAATATTAAAATTTTTGACCTCTGCAATCGCAAATATGGTCAGGTTGTGACGCGCTGCGAGCTCTTTGGCGCGTTCTGCATCCAATCCACTGAAGAGCGGTTGGCTCAGATCATTTCTAAGTTCAACCCCATCGCATCCAAGCTCTGACGCAATTGCCAGAAAGTCTGCAAAGCATTTACGGGCCGTTGTCATGTGGTTTAGCGCGAATCGCATAGCGTGTACCGTGCTCTCGTGAGACCGTGACCAGTCTATAACACTGTGGTGGCACTTCAAAACACCCACCACCGATAACCGCAACATGGGTCAACGATGGTGGCAGTGTTCTGTCAATATTGGCTGAGTTTACCGGTATCGCCTCGCTGCAAATTTTTTGGGCTTGGCCTGATAGGCGAGTTAGACAGCCGAGTTAGACAGCCGAGTTTGATAGGCCGGTTTTGATCGTTCGATCTTGGTAGTTCTGCGCAGAGGCTGAGCACCATGTGCGGTCACATTTTTTGGACGTACCGATTTTATATAACCGTGGACAGGAGACAATCATGGCCAAAAAACGGGCAGCGCGGGTCTTAACCGTCACAGCGGCCTATTCGCTGACACCCAATATGCGCCGTGTGACACTCTTTGGCGAAGATCTGGCAAGCTTTCCGGAGCAGGCTGAGGGCGCTTATTTCAAGTTGGTGTTCCCGAGTGATAACCCTGATCGACCGACGCTTCGAACCTACACGATCTCGCAATATCGTCGTGATACCCATGAAATAGACGTCGATTTTATGCTGCATAACAGTGCCGACGGTACCGTTGAAGGTGTTGCCGTGTCATGGGCAATGCGTGCATCAGCCGGGGACATTATGCCAATTTTTGGGCCTGGTCTTGCCACGCTAATTAATCGGGATGCCGACGCTTTTGTATTGGCCGCGGACATGACTGCACTGCCTGCACTTGCAGCCAATTTTGCCAGTCTACCGGCAACCGCGACAGGGCATGTTGTTGTTGAGATTATCAGTGACGAAGATCGGCAGATACTGAATGTACCCGATGGCGTGCAGGTACATTGGGTCGTGAACCCGTATCCCGGGTCAGATGAATCGCCGCTTTATCACGCTATAAAAACGCTGGACTGGCCGAAGGGTCAGGTCGCGGTTTGGTGTGCCTGTGAATTCAAAACAATGAAAAAATGTCGACACTATTTTAGCCATGTTCGACAGGTGTCAAAGTCGCACCTGTACATTTCAAGCTATTGGAAAAAAGGGTTACACGAAGAGCTGCACAAAATAGCGAAACAAGAAGACGTTGAGTGAGGCTATATGATCAACACGGTCTGTTACGTTTCGACAGGGAGAGCCAAGCGCACAACAGTCTCTCACTGAGCGTTTAATGGTTGAGTGATTGTCTCACTCGCAGGGCGGTGGCGTATTGCCCGTATTACTGTTGCACAGCCAAAAATGGCGATGCTGTCGGAAGACCACGATGGGCTATGCACGGACGCGGCTACGGGTGGGGTCGACAAAAGGTACGTCGCAGCAGGTCGCTGACAAGCGCTTGTTATGTCCGTCCATTTTACCGACTTCCAGGGTAGTGGCGTCGCTGTATTCAACGGCGATACGAGCCATCGCAATGGCGCAGTCAAGTGTTGGCGAAACGGTGGCGCTGGTGATAACACCGATCTGTCTGCGGCCGACAAAAACGCCATCACCATGGACTGGCGCCTCGTGACTTAAAAACTTTAAGCCGCGTAACACACGACGGGGTTGCGCTTTGTTTCGTTCCAGCGCGTCTTTACCGATAAAGTGGTCTTTTGTCAGATCAACCGCAAACCCCAACCCTGCCTCAAACGCATCAACATCGGTGGTAAATTCTGCGCCTGCCGCCATCAGCCCGGCCTCGATACGAATGGTGTCGAGCGCTTGTAAACCCATAGGCGTGATTCCAAGATCAGCACCTGCTTGCATGATGGCATCCCAGATTGGTAATGCAGACGCTGTGTGACAGAAAATTTCGTAACCCAGTTCGCCGGTGTAACCGGTGCGTGTCAGGTGAAAAGGCTGGCCCTCACGATCATAGAGTCTTGCTATGGTGGAGCCAAACCAGCGTAGTTGCTCGACTGCGGTATTGGTCGGTTGGGTGAAGGCGATGCGCCTTATAAGCTCGCGGCTGTTGGGCCCTTGGATCGCGAGGTTGGGCATAGCACCGTACAGTGATTTGATCCAGACATTAAGCTGGTGTTGTTCGGCTAATTGTTTGAGTTGCAGCCCACTATCGTCAGAGCCACAGCACCAGCGAAAGGTATCGTTACTCAGCCTGAACAGGGTGCCATCATCGATCAGCACACCGGTTTCATCGCATAGCAGTGCGTAAACACCTCGGTTCACGGCGAGTTTGGTGATGTTTCGTGTCATTGCAAGCTGTAACAGTGTCTCGGCATCCGGACCGAGCACGTCGAATTTACGCAGCGACGACATATCCTGTATGGTCACGGCAGTGCGGCAAGCAGTATATTCTTCATGGTGACGAGTGGACTCAAACGACTGTGGCAGCCACAAGTCACGCGCAACACCGTAGTGGCGAGTCAGCGCACTGGTCCGCTCATGAAATGCAGAGTGTTCGGTCAAAATCGCCTCCGAGTCTGGTTTGCTGCGGTAAGCCACCGCGTGTGTCACGGGAGTGTCTTTATGATAGATGCGAACATGGATGTCGGTCGGATTCCAGCCGTTAATAGGGTCAACATCATCCGGGCAAGCTGTTGATACTGCAACAAGGTCTGTCATCGCCTCAAGTGCAACATAGTCGCCCGGGCGTGACCAGGCTTCATCACTTTGAATTTGATTGTCGTGATGATCGATCCATGAGTTAAAGAAAAAATTAATGGCAGGCCAAGCGGGGCGCTGTGCAATACCATAAGGACTGTAGGCGTGTGAAATATTATCAGAGCAGTTCAGGTGCCCGAAAAAACCACGTTCTTCGTAACCACGTGCAGTGCAGGCCAGGGCAAAAGTGTCATGGCGGCCAACCGTATCCTGTTTCAGTTTTAGCAGTGGCCGTAAATCCTGATCGTAAAATTTATCGAACAGACCCGGAATAGGGTACGCCCCCCGAATCATGGAACGCGTTGCGGTTGAATCAATGTAACGCTCAAGTCCGTCGTTTAATGACCTTGCATTCATTGCCATAAAGTCCGAGCACTGTTGGCCCTGCGCATCGATAATTTGTACGATCTCGCCCGGCTTAAGCTCATAAGCGCGAGCTGTGCCTGCCGGAATCGTAAATTCGTCTCGTACAGCCCCCAATGGATCGGGCATGACGTGGGTTGTCGAGTTGGCGTGTCGGTGGTCGATGGCTATGGCACCACCCAAGCCTCCCGATACCAAGCGCTGATCGTCGATGACATGTTGGGGGTCAATGAGAAGCCAGACAATGACCTTGCTGGTGGCACGCAGTGTATATACGTTGCCAGCAGGCGTCGTGGAATCAAATAACCTAACGTGCTCAAAGTGTGGTTGCACGCCATGGTACAGAGCAACTTGTTCAGTGGTGTTCGGCACGTGTCCTCCCTGTTGTCGATACCATGCTGCAACGGTATCGATGCCGGGCCCGGACGCAGGTGTTGTGTATTGTTCGTTCTGCTCGAGTCCGATCGAGCCGAAATCGGAGTCACCGGCATCATTAAACGTCATGAGCCACACAGTGGTTGCGCCATCGGTGTTAATTAAATTCACCAGGTCGCCACTGTGCAAAGTGAGTTTTACGGCTGAACCGGGTCTTAGCAGACGAGAGACACTGTTTGGCTCATACCCGACATAAGTGCGTGCACCAGTGTGTGCGACCGGATTGCCGGGGCGATGCAGCCAGCTGAGACCATGGTGATGGTCAGTGGTTTTTGGGGTTTTGTGATCCGGGATGTTTTTGTGAGTCATTACCCTGTCTCTGCAGCAGAGCGTTGCATGGTGGTCGCTGCAGGCCCTCTCTACCACCTCTCTTTTCTGCCATCCATTTATGTTGCGGCAAGTTGCAGTAAATGATGCTGCATCTTAAAGGGTATTGCGTCGCTGCGCTTGTGACTGGCGATGACGCATCAGGCGACAGGAAAAGCGTTGTGGTTGTCGTGTCTCAGGCTCGAAGTGTTGTTCAGCCCTTGCAGCGTGTCAAGTTGCACTGTTGTGTTTGGCTGAAAGTGAGTCGGGGCTTCTGCATCAGGGTTATTTGTAAATTGATAAAATATATTTGTAAATAATACAATTATATATTGATATATTTATCAAGTGAAATGGCCGATAGTAGCGTTGTAGGCCGAAAAACCACCCAGTGTTTTCGGCATTATTTAACCGTAGGTCGAGAGAAAAACCATGAATGCTACTATTATTGCGGGACCGTACAAGGGCCTGAAAGCGAGAATTTTGACCGAGACACAGGGCACACAGCGTCAGCTGGCAGGCGGTAAGGAGACACAGCATCGTGTTACCGCACTGGTTGAGGGCATGTTGCATCCGATAACCTTTGATCCCAGTGAGATAAGTAAAGACTACGCTGGCACCAAGCGTTAGCCCGTGTGTGCAAGCGCTGCAGGGCGTTGGTAAAGCAGTATCAATGTACGATCAAACTGCACCTGCCCGGTTATTACCCGGACGATAATCGCGTCAGCCAGCGGTGCAGTCGTCCTGGTGGTCAGGCGGGTCAGT
>CALDUO010000030.1 GCA_937923745.1 uncultured Granulosicoccaceae bacterium | reverse complement strand
GACGGGGGGCCATAAACTAAACCACGTACTTATGTGTTATTGGTCGTGTAATCAGCCTAAAACCGCTGCTGTCGTTGACAGAGGTTACATTTTTAAACCCTGCGTACCCAGACCAGTACCTGTTCTTGCCACAACGTGTCAGCTTGAAACAAAAGTGTGTAATGTCGAGGCAGGCTTGCGGTGATCATTGGCCAAATCAGCGTAGCGAAAGAAAGTCTATGCGATACTGATAACCACTGAGTGCTAGTTGTCTATCTGTCTATTTGAGTCCTGAAATCTTTTTCAATGAAGAACGCCGATAGCATTGGCCATAAGTATTGTGAACGTGTATTTTTCAATAGCTTATGACTTCGATGGGTAATCTACTAGAAATCAGCAAAGTATCTCAACACTTTAGGTTCCTTTCTGAATGGAGCAAGCTAGCCATCTACTAACGTAAACTGAGTGTTTAACGAGACTTCTGCACCCCTAACCATGTCCCGTAGAACCATATTAACTTTCCATACCCCCTTCGGATCTGCTTCCTCTCCAATAAATTTTGGAATAATTCCAGAGAGCAAAACACCACGAGGAGAGCCGTCTAGTTTTGCGGTAAAGCAATTCAGACCTTTTTCATCCAGCGATATCGAATCATCTGGTCTTGTAATGAGTATGTCACAATAAACATGCACCACACCGTTCTCATGTTGTTTAGGATTTCCAATCATGGGTAACATTGCGATGACTTCACCAACCTTGACCTCGCGTATGACTGTGATGGCGGGCTCATGGTCACTAGGAGTATTCCATTCCTTCTCCCAATCTGGATCGCGCGTCACTATAAGCCAGCCTCCAAACCCCTGAACACTTTTTCTATTATCGGTATTGGGAGCCTGCTTGCCATCATCACCCAGCCAGCCCCAATCATCTGACGCATGAACAACGCAAACCATTGCGAAGAGCATTATTATTGCCGAAATAGTCTTCATCGATATTTCATACCTTAAGTCACACAGTAAGGGAAAGCACCGTTCTAAGTGCAATGATTTAGCCAAGCTACGATTACGGACACCATCCACGCTGGGAAGCTGGATAATTTTTGCGTATTCAACGTATTGCTGGAGTGATTATCTTAGCCTAACTAATTATTCCGCAGTTTCAAATCCCAAGTGCAACAGTAGGGTGTAACCCGAAGGCTACTTCATTCGGTGTTTTCATATCAAGACATTTTCGGGGCCGGTTGTTAAGTCGGCGTTCTACACGCCTCAGATCCTTGTTTTCAATAGCGGTAAATTCACAACCCTTTGGAAAATACTGTCTTACTAATCCATTACTGTTCTCATTTGCTCCCCGTTCCCACGAGCTGTAAGGGTGTGCGAAGTAGAAGTCTGCTTTGAGCCTTCTGGCAATGTTCTCATGATTGCCAAATTCACGGCCATTATCGGCAGTCAGTGTCAGAACCGGCAGGCCAGTTTTCTTGAGTGTTCTGACAATGGCATCTTCCACAGACTTCGCGTCTTTTGTTTCAACCTTGCACAAATAGGTCAACCGGCGAGCCCGCTCTGTCATCGTCACTATGGCCTGTTTATGGTTCTTGCCAATGATGGTGTCCAGCTCCCAGTCTCCCGCACGTGTTTTCTCCTCAACGATGGCTGGACGCTCGTCAATTGACATTTGGTTGACCAGCTTTCCACGTCTATCATAGGCTCCATAGCGCTTGCGATGCTGCTTCTTGCAACGCAGATGAGTGTATAGATCCCCACCACAGTCCCTTTCCCAATAAATGTACTGATAGATCGATTCATGGCTGACCGTCTGCTCATCGGAGTCCCAAAGCCATAGGCTGATTTGTTCCGGGCTCCAGTCATGCCTGAGTAGCTACTCCACGCGTTGCCAGGTGCTGTCGAAGATACCGAAACGTACTTTCTCTTCGCGTCTTTGTAATGCTTTCGCGTGGGCTTGTTTCGGCCTGTAGCCGCGCTCGCCAGTGTTTCGTCGAAGTTCGCGGCTGATCGTTGATTTGTGAACGCCTACGATTTTCGCGATGTCCGTTTGCGTATGATCTTTTTTCAAAAGTGCGTAAATCTGATATCGTTGCTCATTGATGAGCTGCGAATAGGTTTCCATTGATGCCACTCATTCTTGCCGGAACGATTGGTAACAATGCTATCGCAGCTTGCCTCTTCACGCTCTCACTGTTGAGTTGCACTTACAAATTGAATTCACCTTTGTATAAAACAAAGCTCGTGCACAATCTCCGGCCATGGAAAAGCATTTTGGCTCGTGAGCTGGCCACATTAAATTGGGTGCACTTTTTCCCGGCGTTTATTGGTAAACACATACAGGACCGGTGCAAAGGGATCGAGTTGCAGTGTCTGCTCAACAATTAATGATAATCCGGCAATCGATTTTCTGAAGTCCACTGTATGCGTACACAGAAAAACCTGCGGCACGCTGTCTGCTGGTCTCATCATTGATGCGCACCCGTGCGCGATAACAGTGATGACAGCCACTGTGGATCCGGTAAGGAGTCGAACTCGAGTGATGCACCTGATAGCCTGAGTGTGACCCTTGCAGTTGGCAGCGGCGTTGACGTGACAACTCTGGTGAACTTCTCTTCGGTGGCAACGGTCATTGAGCTGTTTTTGATAACGTTGCGCCATTGATACAGTCTTTGGGCTTTGATATTGTGCTGTCTGGCGTACTGAACGATGCTCAACCCGGATCGGTTGGCAGCTTCGATGTGGTCTAACCAGAATTGTTTTTTATCGACGTTTGATTGGTGCATGCTGTTCTCCATGGGTGTAGAGAGCAGCATTACCTAAATTGTGAAAGACC
>CALDUO010000029.1 GCA_937923745.1 uncultured Granulosicoccaceae bacterium | reverse complement strand
TCCGGGGTCTGAACTTTGCCTTACCTGTCTTGTTTCATGTTCTCGGCTTGCGATCTTGGCCCGGTTAGGTCTTTCGGGGTGCCATGACCATGACCATTTGACGGCCTTCGAGTTTCGGAAACTGCTCGACCGTTGCCAATTCTGACAGGTCTTCTTCGACTCGCTTCAGTAGCTTGGCTCCCAGTTCCCGATGAGCCATTTCCCGCCCACGGAAACGCAGCGTAATTTTGGTCTTGTCACCGTTCTCGAGGAATTTCACCAAGTTGCGTAGTTTAACCTGATAATCACCCTCTTCGGTACCCGGTCTGAACTTGATTTCCTTGATCTGCACCAATTTCTGCTTCTTTTTTGCAGAATGCTGCTTTTTGTTGAGCTCAAAACGAAACCTGCCGTGGTCCATGATTTTGCAGACTGGCGGGTCGACGTTTGGCGAGATTTCTACCAAATCGAGCGAGGCTTCTTTTGCCTTCTCCAGCGCCATTGTGGTGGCAACAATGCCCACCTGTTCTCCCTCGGCGTCAATCAGACGCACCTGAGTCGCTTCAATCTCTTCGTTCTTACGGTTGACCTTTTGTGCGGAAATACGGTGTTCCTCCAGTTTTTGAGTCCCAGGTGTTGGCTCTGATCAGGGTGTGGCCTGTATGCACTTTGGTGCTCAAGCAGCCTGTATCAGCGGGTCATGCCAGTTCACGCCGGGTCTGTGGCATCGCTGCCTTGCGCCCGGTTGTCCTGCACGTTTACCCGACTCTTGATTTCGTGCTGTAATTTTGAGGTCAGCTCTGCGATTGGCATGGATCCGAGATCCTGTCCGTCACGTGTTCTGACCGCTAGTGCGCCGGATTCAACCTCTCGGTCACCGGCAACAAGAATGTAAGGCACTCTTTTCAAAGTCCAATCCCGAATTTTAAATCCGATTTTCTCGTTTCTCAAGTCATATTCAACACTTAGGCCAGCATCCTGAAGCTGTTTGGCCACATCGACGACATAATCTGCCTGTTTGTCAGTAATGTTGATCAGAACCGCAGGCACCGGAGACAACCACAACGGCATTTTGCCCTCGTAGTTTTCGATCAAAATACCGACAAAACGCTCGAACGAACCAAGAATTGCCCGGTGCAACATCACCGGCACCTGACGCTCACCGTTTTCGTCGATATAACTGGCATCGAGTCGACCGGGCATCGAAAAATCAACCTGCATCGTGCCGCACTGCCACACACGGCCAATGCAGTCTTTGAGCGAAAATTCTATTTTGGGACCATAAAACGCCCCCTCACCCGGTAAAATCTCAAACGGCAGCTCTTTTGCCACCAATGCATCTTCGAGCGCTTGCTCGGCTTTGTCCCAAAGCGCATCTTCGCCGACTCGCTCGGCGGGTCGGGTTGAGAGCCTATAGATAATGTCAGTAAAGCCAAAGTCGTGATACACATCATGCAGAAAATCGATAAACTCGGCGACTTCTGACTGTATTTGCCCTTCTGTGCAAAAGATATGTCCGTCATCTTGGGTAAACCCGCGCACACGCATGATGCCGTGCAAGGAGCCCGAAAGTTCGTTTCGGTGACACGAACCGAATTCACTGAGCCGCAAAGGCAGGTCACGATAACTCTTTAAACCTTGATTAAAGACCTGAACATGACACGGACAATTCATGGGTTTAATGGCAAAGGCCCGGTCGTCGTCGTGTACCGCAAACATATTTTTGCCGAATTTATCGGCGTGACCGGAGCGCTCCCACAGCGAGTAGTCGACTAACTGCGGCGTACGAATTTCCTGATATTGACGTCGTTGCTGCTGCTCGCGCATGTAGCGCTCGACGTGTTGGTAAATAGACCAACCACGCGGATGCCAGAACACCATACCCGGTGCCTCATCCTGCAAATGGAACAGATCGAGCTGTTTGCCAATTTTACGATGGTCGCGTTTTTCGGCTTCAGCGAGGTTGTGCAAATAGGTTTTTAATGCCTTTTTGTCGTGAAATGCGGTGCCGTAAATACGCTGTAGCATGACGTTGTCAGAGTCACCACGCCAATACGCGCCCGCGACCTTCATCAACTTAAATACACCCAATTTACCGGTCGATGGCACATGCGGGCCACGGCAAAGGTCGGTGAAATCGCCCTGCCGGTACAAAGACAAGGTCTCGTTGGCCGGGATATCCCGAATAATCTCAGCCTTGTAGTCTTCGCCAAGCTTGGTAAAAAACGCCACGGCTTCATCGCGAGGCAGCTCTGAGCGCTCGATGGCGATGTTGCTCGAGGCCAACTCACTCATCCGTTTTTCGATGGCTTCCAGATCTTCTGTGCTAAACGGTCTTTCGTACGCGAAATCGTAATAGAAACCGTTTTCGATTACCGGCCCGATCGTGACCTGCGCCTCTGGAAATAATTGCTTAACAGCCTGCGCCAGTAAGTGCGCGGTCGAGTGGCGGACAAGATCGAGTGATGCTTCGTGCTTATTTGTCACGATACTCAGCGAGGCATCATCTTTGATCAGGTGGCTTGAATCGACAAGCTGTTCATCGACCACTCCGGCTAAGGTTGCCTTGGCAAGCCCGGCGCCAATACTGAGTGCCACGTCACTGACGGTGACAGGGTGATCGAATTCACGGATGCTGCCATCGGGCAGCGTGACTGAAGGTGCGTTGAGAGGCATGAACGGGGCTCTTATCAGGCGATTGTCAGACAGTGGTGACCGTTACGAGAGGCCACATGAAGGATGTCGCAAAAGGATGTCAGACATATGCAGATCACAGGTCTTTACATCGTGCTTGGTACGTCGTATTTGCTGTGTCGTATTTGATACTTCGGGTTTCACTCGCCAGTTGTGGCACAGCCCTCTTCAACAACAGCCAAGGTTTGATTGCCCGCAGGCTTGACTGACCGGAGGCTTGGCCATCCTGAGGCCCAATGGCCTTTAGACCTTAACCCACTTGGGGCCCTAACCTATTTGGCGCGTTACCGTCAGCCAAGGCGTTACTATCAGGGCGCTTTGCAATCTATGGTAAGCCAGAAGCCAGAAGTCAGTGGTCAATGGTAGCAAAGCCGCTTGAGTACGCCAGCTTCGTGCTGTGGCAAAAGAGCTGTTAGTTGGTAGGCGCGATTGGATTCGAACCAACGACCCCCACCATGTCAAGGTGATGCTCTAACCAACTGAGCTACGCGCCTACCGAGCTGCTAATTTTAGGCAACACGCACCCAATCGTCAACGCCTCCTTTGACCCAATCGACAAAATAGTCGTTATAGATGGCGCGAATCTCGCTTTTGTAACCACACTGATGACCATCCGATGTCACCCAACGGCTCACCCCGATGGTCAAATCAGTCACAGTCATACACATCGGGCACAGGACAGCCCCTCCTTTTTTGTTACGGAGTTTATTCATGGAAGAGACGATCCACGCCGACGGGGCGTTATCCGAACCCGTCTATCAATTGACCGACCGCCAGCTCTTTATGCTTGGCCTGTTGGCCAGAAAACAGCTGACACAACACGCCTCGTATCCATTGACTTTAAATGCGACCAGTCGCATTTGTGCAAGACAACCCCGACTGAATCGTCAGCCGGTACCGGACAGTGAGGTTCAGCGGGATGCACACTTGTTGGCCTCATACGGCCTGATCACCATTGATAATTCGCGGCGCAGCGAGCGATATGCACACAATCTCGCATCCACACTCAGCCTGCAAAATAACGAGCTGGCGCTGTTGTCGGTGCTGCTGACGCATGGGCCGTGCCGCGCCAGCCAAATCAATGAGCTGGTGGCACCAATGCATGAGTTCGACAACCTCAACGCCATGTGCCAAGTGCTCTACCGACACCGCCTGTTTAAAAACGAATTGCGTCACTCCGGTAGCGCTATTGAGATTTTTCACCACGACCTGGAGCAGATACTGATTTCGATCAGTGTCTGCCTGCTCGCGCTGTCAATGCTCACCGCCGGTACCACCGAGGTATAATGCCCGCCCCCGAGCACTGACCGCACTATGTAATGCAACTATCAGAACTGACCGCTTTATCCCCCGCAGACGGACGCTACGGCGCCAAAACCTCTCAATACAGACCCATCTTTAGCGAATTCGGACTTATTCGGTATCGTACTCGCGTCGAAATTGAATGGCTGAAACACCTCGCTGCCAGCGCTGACATTCCGGAAGTCTCACCTTTTACACAACACGACATTGAATTTCTGGATGGCATAGCAGCTAACTTCAGCCTGCAAGATGCCGAGCGAGTCAAGTCGATTGAAAAAACCACCAATCATGACGTGAAAGCGGTTGAGTATTTCCTAAAAGAATCAGTAGCCGACCAACCCGGTATCAGCGGAGCCAGCGAATTTCTGCATTTTGCCTGCACCTCAGAAGACATCAATAATCTCTCTCATGGACTCATGCTAAAAGAGGCAACCGAGCTTCACTTGTTGCCGCGCATGTCGGCTGTCATTCAAACCCTGTCGGGTCTCGCTGCGAGTTTCGCCGACAAGCCGATGCTCAGCCGCACTCACGGACAAACCGCATCACCGACCACCGTCGGTAAAGAACTTCAAAATGTTGTGGCCCGGCTCAGACGCCAACAACAACAAATTGCCCAGGTCACAGTGATGGGTAAGTTCAACGGTGCAACCGGTAACTTTAATGCGCATGTTGCGGCTTACCCGGATGTCGATTGGCCAACGCTCAGCGCGCTGTTCATACGAGAGCTCGGCTTAACGCCGAATACCATGACGACCCAAATTGAACCTCATGATTACATGGCAGAACTGTTCGATGCGATGTCACGGTTTAATACGATAGGCATTGATTTGTGTCGTGATATTTGGGGCTATATCTCTTTGGGTTATTTTGGTCAAAAAACCATTGCTGGCGAAATTGGCTCATCGACGATGCCGCATAAGGTCAACCCCATTGATTTTGAAAATGCAGAGGGTAATTTCGGACTGGCAAGCGCACTACTTGGACATCTGTCAGCCAAACTGCCAGTGTCGCGATGGCAACGTGATCTCACCGATTCTACCGTGCTTCGAACCCTCGGCCTTGGTTTTGCCCATCTTGATATCGCACTTCAATCACTGGAAAAAGGGCTGGGCAAATTAACGCTGAATGAAGTGGCCCTCAACCATGACCTTGATCATGCATGGGAGGTACTGGCTGAACCCATTCAGACCGTGATGCGGCGCCACGGCATTACCAATCCCTATGAAAAACTCAAGGAACTAACCCGGGGCACCAGCATCGGACCAGAAACAATCAAGACGTTTATCGAAACACTGAATATCCCCGATGAGGATCGGGCAAGACTGTTGGCAATGACACCGGCACAGTACACCGGTTTGGCAGAAGCGTTAACCCACACACAGGTTCCACCTAAACAGGACAGGTAACGCCCTTTGGCTGTGATGACGCGGCGATCAACACGAATGAATGGATTGTTTTTTGCTGCATCTCCGCCCTGCGCTGACCGTCGTTGTTACCTGCTACATGACAGGGGTCAATAGCCTGCTAATGGTTAGCCATTCATTGGTCCATCGCACTCAAGCTTTGGCCGATGGCTGGCCATATAAAGGTATCGCTACAAGTTGGGGGTGTTTGTGGCAACCACTGACTCCTCTGTCGGTTGGGTTTCATCACCGTTAAATTTTGTGCGGTATTTGGCGTTTTTGTTAACAGCATTTTGGTGTCAAATCCAACCGCGATCGATTGGACGTCGGTCGGTGTTTTGGGATTAACCGGGTTATGTCGAGATCATGTATCAGTTAAATACAAAACAGTGGTTATCAAGCTTGCTGCTTGCCAGTGTTAGCCTCAGCTTGAGTGTTCAGGCCACCGCTCAATCCAGTGGCCAAACCGATGGCAAAGCTGCAACGTCGCTAACTTCATTGTTCACGGACAGATTTGCACACGCAAACACGGATCTCTGCGCCGGCGTGCCGACCCACCAAGACAACCTGCTGATAAAAAAATTGCGCAAGCCGCCGTTCATGAAACGGTATCGGGAACCTGCCTTCGGCACGACCGTCATGCGCATCACCGACAGTCGACCCAACGAGGTATACAAGCCGCTGTACAGTACCATTCAGGCATGGAACGCTGACGAGTCAATGCTCATACTCTTTCATCGGACCGAAAATGATGCGAGTCATCTTATTCTCGATGGCACCACTTACGAAGTACTCCGACGTCTGGACATCGAACCTGCCGATCTTGAAGAGGTCTTCTGGAGCCACACCGATCCTGACAAGTTTTATTACGTGAACAAATACAGCAAGGGTATTGGTGAATTCCGAGAGTACAGTTACAAGGCCGATTCACATCGGGTTATCCGAAAATTTGAGCAAATCTGTGGCGCTCGCGGCGTGCCCACTGCCGGTGGAGATGTTCATCAGCAATCACTCGACGATGATCTGTTCGGTTTTCGGTGCCGGGTGAACAACAGTGACTGGAGCATGTTCAGTTACCAACGCAGTACCGACACCGTGATCACGCGTGCCATGGGCGAAGACCGATCACCGTGGCATCCCTGGGCCGCACCGACCCCCGCACCCAGCGGCAAAAGATTCTGGTTACAGGGCGCTGTTGTCGACACAGACCTACAGACCGTCAACCGTAAACTCGACATGAATAAAGACAGCGAACACTCCAGCACCGGTCAGACACACGACGGACAAGACGCGTTGTATCAAGTGGCCTTTGGCGCATCGCCGCGCGGCTGCGATGGTGGCAGAGACAAAGGTATCGGTCACCTTGTTGAACACAACCTTGAAACCGGTGAATGCAGAACGATAATAGGTGAGTCCGGCGGATACCCCTACCCGACCAGCGGTACACACATATCAGCACGTGCGTATAAAGCGCCGGGTTGGGTAGCGTTATCCAGTATCGGTTACGAACAGGACGAACTCTTAACAGGAAAACGCAAGGCACCCGTGCTTTACTCTGAAATTTATCTTGCAAACTCAGATCCGGACAACGGTGAGATTTGCCGGGTTGCACAACATCGTTCATACGGTAAAAATGCCAAGAACGGCAACTACAACCCCTATTTTGGCGAGCCGCATGTCACTATCAGCCCTTCAGGCACACGGTTATTGTTTGGGTCTGACTGGCATGACTCGGGCTCGGTGGATACTTACGTAGTTGAGCTACCCGCTTATCGCCGCCACCAGTAGCGGCGTTCTACGACGAGAGTCCACGCTGACGCAGTGATGACCGATTCATGGCGAACCACTGCAACGCAATAATGCTGGTCGCATTCTTGATGTCGCCGCTCTCTAACATAGTAATAGCTTTGTCAGCTGAGCAGACTTTGACCCGAATATCTTCCTGCTCGTCAGCCAACCCATGCGTGCCACCGGCCTCTGACAGATCGAGTAGCGCGCAGAATATTGACACCTCCTCTGTCGATCCACCGGGGCTTGCTAGATAACGTCTCACCGGTATCAGCGTATCGACCGTGATGCCTGCCTCCTCTGTCGCCTCGCGGCGCGCCATATCCTCAGCACTTTCACCTGGCTCTATCATGCCCGCCACAATTTCAGTCAGCCACGGGCCATCCGCCTGATGACACGCACCAATACGAAACTGCTCCACCAAAAGCACAGTGTCGTGCACCGGATCATAAGGCAACAGTGCAGCGATGTGACCACGCTCGAACATTTCGTGCTCGACCATGTCCGACATGCCACCATCAAACAATGCATGAACAAATCTGACCTTACGAATTTTAAACCAGCCGTCGTAAACAGTGCTTTGGTCGACGAGTTGCCACTGCTGGTTTTTATCGGTTGTTACCATGTTAATTTCCGGCTTGCTTGCGCAGTAACACTTCGACAGCGCTGACGTCTTCGGGACGATCAACCCCGTGCGCGGGCATTTCAACTGCCGGTTCGACATGTATTCGATAACCGTTGGCCAGCGCTCTGAGTTGCTCAAGCTTTTCTTCAAGCTCGAGAGTGTGTGGTTCGAGGTTTTGATAGTGGCGCAGAAAACCGGCTCTGTATGCATACATACCCACATGCACAAAGGCCCCGGGAAAATCAGAACCGGCTGCCACGTCACGCCGATGCGGAATGGGTGCTCGGCTGAAATACAACGCATAGCCCTGGTGATCAAACACGACCTTGACCCGGTCTCTGTCGTTATATTCTTCAGCTGACTTTACCGGCGTACACAAGGTTGCAATCGACGCATCAGGGAAGCGCTGAAGGTTGAGCGCGACTTGCGCAATAATCGCCGCGGGTGTCGCAGGCTCATCTCCCTGCAGACACACCACAATAGTATCGTCGTCCCACCCCTGCTTATCCACCACATCGGCCACCCGATCCGTGCCGCTTGGATGATCCTCTGATGTCATTACCGCGTCTATACCCTGTTGCCGGCAATGATCAAGAATTCGCTGGTCATCCGTCGCAACCGTCACATCTATTGCGCCATGTTGACTGACAGCTGCTTGCGCGCGGTTATAGACATGGTCAATCATCGCCTTACCGGCAACCATTGCCAGCGGTTTGCCGGGGAAACGTGAAGAGCCATACCGGGCAGGTATCACTATATGGTAGAAAGCATCCGTCATAAAAAGTCTCAGTTACCAACACAATCAGTCTCAGGATTGTGTTATTCAGGATCCAAGCCAGCCATCAATTGATCAATCAAAGTATCCGGAAAACAGGTCTTCAGCGGTAATACCCACAGCCTGTTGGCTTCACTGACGTCTAACGCCTTAACTTTCACAGCGTCTTTGGTGGTCATAATAACCGGCAACTGATCCGCGCCCAAAAACGCAAAATCATCCTCACTGAACCGGTAATGGTCAGCAAAAACATGCTGTATGGTTTTAATGCCGGCTCGGTGCAGCGTGTCAAAGAAACGATGCGGGTTTGCAATACCCGTGACTGCATGCACAGTAAGACCTGACCACGACGACAAAGCCATTGGTGGACTCGGCCTGCCATCTTGAGCAGACACCGGTACACAGTCAGCGACAGTCTGTTGGTATCGAATGACGGGAGCGTTGCGCGTCTGCTGCACATACCCGGGAATTGCCAATTTTTCAGTTGACGCAGAATCAGGCGTGTCGGCATTCGTGTCTCTGACCAAAATGAAGTCAACGCTGCTCAGACGCCCGGGAGATTCACGCAGCGGACCTGCGGGCAGACGCATACCATTACCGAACCCGACGTCTGGGTCTATCACGACTAATTCAAGCGTTCGCGCCAGCGCATAATGCTGTAGACCATCATCACTGACGATAACGTTGACCTCAGGCGAATGTTGCAACAGATGCGCAATGGCCCGTTTGCGGTCCGGAAAAACTGCCACCGGTGCACCGGTCTCAACGTGGATTAACAGGGGCTCATCACCCGGGAAATCCTGCTGAGCGCCGGTTTGGCACCGATCTGGCGGTTGTTGATCTGGCGGTTGTTGATCTGGCGGTTGCCGATCTGCCAGTCGCTGATCTATGAACGCGGCATCGACAAGCAATGGGTTACCCAAGGTATCGCCGCCATACCCACGGGAAATAACGCCAGGATGCAGCCCGCGTTTTGCCAGCGCCTGGACCAAGGCGATGGTCACCGGTGTTTTACCGCTACCACCGGCAGTCAGATTACCGACGATAACCACCGGTACCGGTGCCTGCCAAACAGATAGCAGTCCGACGGTGTATCCGTATCGACGCAAGGCGGCAAGACCACTGAAAACAAGCGACAGCGGGTACAACAGATAATTGAGTAACGTGCGTTGTTGCCAGAATGCTTCGATTTTCATGGTGCCATCAAGCAGGCGCAGCAATGCACGGCAATATCCTTATGTGCAGTCGCCAGTACGTGATTGGGCACACGCGCTCAGGACTCCGGCTTGTCCTGTACAGACGGAGCGTTCGTCGTGTCTGCCTGATGCTCTTGCATACGATGCAGCCTTGTATAGTGGCCATTTAGCTGCAGCAATTCCTGGTGGGTGCCGCTTTCCACCATGCGCCCCTGGCTCATGACGACAATTCGATCAGCCTGCTCAATGGTACTCAAGCGATGCGCCACCACCAATGTGGTGCAACCGTTTTGCAAAGATGCGAGACCCTGCTGTACTTTACGTTCTGAGTCGGTGTCGAGCGCGGAGGTGGCTTCGTCAAGGATCAGTATGGGTGCATTTTTCAGTAACGCTCGTGTGATAGCCAGACGTTGACGTTGTCCGCCCGATAACAACACACCATTTTCGCCTACCTCAGTTTGATACTGCTCGGGCAGGCGTTGAATAAAATCGTGGGCATGTGCCGTTTTTGCTGCACCCGTCAGTGCCTCATCCGACGTTGTCTCGATGGTGCCGTACGCAATGTTGTTGCGAATAGAATCGTTAAAGAGTGTTACGTCCTGACTGACATAACTGATCGCATGACGCAGACTGGCCAGCGTGTAGTCGCGGATATCATGTCCGTTAATACACACAGAGCCTGATTGCACTTCGTAGAGTCTCGGCAATGCATTCACCAACGATGTTTTGCCACTGCCCGATTCACCGACAAAAGCCACAGTCTCGCCAGCGTTGATGGTCAGACTGACATCATCAAGCACCGGTGCAGTTGCAGTCGGGTACTGTAGCGTCACTGATTTAAATTCGATAGAGTTGACAGGGCCATTCAGGTGCCGTGTGCCAGTGTCGGTTTCGGAATCCATATCCATGACCGCGAACAGACTCTCTCCGGCGGCGATACCACGCTGTATTTGACTGTTGAGTGATGTCAATCGTTTCACCGGCGAAAACAACAATAACATCGCCGTGATAAACGACACAAAACTACCAACCGATATACGTTCGACAAATGTACCACTCGAAGCAAAGTACACGATCAGTGCAAGCGCAATGGCCACCAGGAACTGCACCAAAGGAACATTCGACGCCCGCACTATCGTCTCGGCCATATTAAACTGGACGTTGGCTTCGTTGACTTGTCTGAATTTTGATTCCTCGTAGCTGTGCCCACCAAAAATCTTCACAACACGATTACCGTCAATCGCCTCCTGAATGACATGGCTGACCTGCCCCATAGAGCCCTGTATATCGCGACTGATTTGCCGAAATCTACCGCTCACCCGTGAGACGATAAATCCGATGATCGGGCCGATAATCAAAAAACACAATGACAGCTGCCAGCTTTGATACAGCATCAATGCAAACAGGCCCACGCTGGTTAATGTGTCACGCACCATCACCGTTAATGTGTTACTGGCAGCGTTGGCAACGGCCTGACTGTTAAAGGTGATACGTGAGATCAACTCACCACTGGATGCGTCATCATAAAACGTCGTAGGCAAACTCAGGTATTTTGCGAACACACGCTGACGCATTTCACGAATGACTTGCCAGCCGACCCAAGCCATATAATAGGTGGAAGCAAAACCGGCCAGTCCGCGCACAATAAAAATACCCACGATGGCCAGTGGCACCAATAACATCAACTGCCGGTCCTGCTCAACAAAGCTACCGTCGAGCATAGGCTTCATTAATGCAGCAAACGCTATATCGGTGATGGCATAAATAGCCATGCCTGCCACCGCTATCGCAAACTGTCGCTTGTAGGGGCCGACATAACCGAGCAATCGCCGATAGGTTTGCGCAGCGCTCGAGGGGTTCGCCGAAGGCTCAGAAGTCACGAAAGAATTATTGGCTGAATGAGGTGGCGATAGAAAGTTTGAGCATACCCAGTCTTGCGGCGGCATCCATCGCCGTCACAAACGCCTGGTGTGGCGTTTTGGCATCGGCCCGAATGACTAACGGTATATCCCGCCGTCCACCAGACAAACGATCAAGGGCGACTTGCAGCGCTTGGCTGTCGGAGGTCACCAATTCCTGATCATTCACAAAAAAGGTACCCGCGGCATTGATCACCACTTCCAGCGTGTCGGTCGGTGTCACCTGTGGTTCTTGGGTTGCCGTTGGCAACTGTACCGAGAGCTCTGATTCTTTTTGAAACGTGGTCGACACCATAAAAAAAATCAGCAGCAAAAAAACCACATCAATTAACGGGGTCAGATTCAGTTCGAGCTCTTCGCGAGGTGCTTTGCGGAATTTCACAATAACTGCCCGTTAACTTTTTCGGCTGGCGCGCCGGTGCAGCACATCGACCAGCTTTAACGATTCTTTCTCCATATCGACAATCAGCGCGTCCACCTTGCCACGAAAATAACGGTAAAACAGTAGCGATGGAATGGCTACGACCAGGCCACCGGCTGTTGTCATCAGGGCCTGTGAAATACCACCGGCCAATTGCGACGGGTTACCGACACCCATGGTCGTGATATTGGTAAAAACGCTGATCATACCGACCACCGTACCCAACAAACCCAACAGGGGTGTGATCGCTGCAATGGTGCCGAGTGTGTTCAGGTATCGCTCCAACTCGTGCGCGACATGACCACCAACCTCTTCGACCGAGGCTTTCATGGTCTCGCGATCGCTTTGGCGTGCCATCCAGCCTGCAGCGAGTATGCGTCCCAACGGCGAGCCTGTCTGAATTTTACGCAGGTTCTCTTCATCGAGCTTTTTGGATGTCGCCATGCGCCACACATCAGCCACCAGATTATTCGGTGACACACGTGACTTGCGTAACGACCAGAATCGCTCCACAACGATTGCCAGTGATATGACCGAACACAACACAATCGGCACCATCAATAAGCCGCCGGCTCTGATTATTTCCCACACGGTAACGCACCCTTCAATTTAACACTGCCACTATTTTAAAGTATCGGGTCACTGCCGGTCCGTGCTCCACAGCCGCCGATGCGTCTGCCTGTGTTCCACTGCCGGTAATGCCCTGCCCGTATCATCAAACCTCAGCGTAATGGCTCCACTGCGATCCGTTGAATAGTTTTGGGCTCCCGATAGTGTATAGCGCATCTGGACCGATTCGTGCGGAAATCCCCACCGATTCCGGTACCCAACCGAGTGAATGACCCGGTCGGCCCCCCATGCCTCAACCCACGCGTTTGTCGATGACGTGTCACTGCCATGGTGGGGTGAGATCATCACCGACACCGGGCCCGGTGCAGTCATGTGTGAGGCCGATCGCTGACGCTGACGGAGCTGGTTCAGCACATACTGCTCGGTCTCGGCCTCAATATCGCCGGGTATCAGGATACGCTGGCCCGCATAAGAGATCAGCAGCACACAGGAGCCATCGTTATCACTGACGGTACCGTTTGCCTCGAGAAAGTCTGGTGTTGGATGCAACATCGTGAAGTGAACCGAATCCCACTGCCACGCTGGCATCTGATGACACGGCACCGCACCCGGCGAACGCCCGCCAACGACACGATGAGGAGACAGCGCACGCACCACGTCACGTTCGCCCGCTGAGTGGTCCGAGTCCCAGTGCGAGACCAACAGCATATCGAGCGTATGGATGCCCTCGTGCCGCAAAAACGGCAGCACAACCCGACTGGCCAAACTGTGAGGGCCAGCCCTGCCACCGCCGGTGTCATACAGCAAGGTATGGTTGGGCGTTTGCACGACGATCGCCTGTCCTTGTCCCACATCAAGTACAGTCACAGTCAATCCGTGCGGCTTACCCGCAAACATCAACGCAGCCAGAAACGGATAAGCCAAACTGACTGCCAACCAGCGCGCACCTGTATGCGAGCCGAGAAACAGCAATGGCAATACCAGCAATAGCAGGGACCAAACGAATGTCGACTGACCACTGACCGTTATTGCGGCAAATGGCAGATCCGCCAACCAGCCAAGAGTTGCCATCAGTAGACCCAAAACCCGGTCAATCCCAAACAACCACCACCGACTCGCTTCCTCGCTTACCAACGACAGGGGTACCCAAAAAACCAACGGTGGCACAACCGCGACGCCGACCAGCGGTATCGCGATAAAGTTGGCCAGTGGTGAAATCAGCGACGACTGACCAAAGAAGAAACCGGTGACCGGAAACATCAGCAGCGTGAGCCCAAGGTGGACACGCACTGCCGCCAACAGCCGGCGTAGCGCTTTGCGTGCCCATCCGATCTCGTTTGGGTCGAGCCGATCAGGTTGGCCGGATCGTGCGGATAACACCATTAAAAAAAGCACAGCACCAAACGACAGCCAAAACCCGGCCGCCACAGGCGCGAGTGGATCAGCCAACAGCACCAAACCCAGTGCCAGCAATATCGGCGACGCCACACTGTTGTGACGTCGCAATAACCGACACAGCAATACGGCACTCAACATAATCAAGGCTCGCTGCGTCGGTAAAGTAAATCCGGCCAATGCGGCATAAAAGCACGCTGCCACCAACGCACAAATACATCCTATATCGTGTTGGTTTACCCCACAGCGACGACGTGGCAGCAGCCACCAAAGTGCAATACCGAGTAACCAGCCACTACCTGCGAGCATGCCAATGTGAAGTCCGGAAATTGCGAGCAGATGACTGGTACCTGTCTGCTGCAACAACGTGCGCTGCTCGTCAGTCACACCCTGGCGCACACCGGTGATCAGGGCTTGTAACAAACCCGCGTAGTCCAACTGATCGTGATGTGCCATCACCCGCGCTGACAACGCGACCCGCAATGACGACAATAGTGCCGGTGTCTCGCGCACCACACGGTTGTCCGCCGCTCGCCTGACATAACCGGTCGCATGGATACGTTGACTGAACAACCAACCGGTGTAATCGAAGCTGCCGGGATTGGCGTAGCTTGACGGCTCTTTTAACCGTACCTGTAACTGCCAGACCTGACCGGGCTGAATAACCGGTGCACGCTCATACCAGCTCAAACGTACCGTCCGTACACCGACGACACGGGTCAGATCCTGTCCGTCGAGCGCCGTCACATCATTGACCTGCAGATCAAAACGGGTGCGATAGGGTTGGACATCCGGAATACCAACGACGCTACCGTGAACGATCATATCCACACCGTGGTAGTCAGGATTTAGCCTTGCGTCCAGTTCGGTTGACGCAACCCAGACAACCCAGGCAGCGCCAGCCAGCAACGGCAGCAGCACCTTGATAGCA
Organism: uncultured Granulosicoccaceae bacterium; assembly: GCA_937923745.1. Lineage (GTDB taxonomy): Bacteria > Pseudomonadota > Gammaproteobacteria > Granulosicoccales > Granulosicoccaceae > CALDUO01. Next base: position 9,691 of record CALDUO010000029.1, on the reverse strand, counting down.
CGTAACGTTGCAGTCACAGAGTCGCGCCACTGCCAGAGTGGATGACGCTGCCGCGTCACTTGCACATGGGTAAGGTAGCCCACAGCAACCAACAACAGAACACAAACCCATAAAGATTTACTGCTAAACTGAGGCAAGCCACGCAACTTCAGTGTTGCAATGATGCCTAAGCTCCACAATAGTGCAAACCTATTCATACTCCGGCCATCACAGTCTAACGCTGTGACGTCTGGCGACGTTATTGTTGTTTATGCCACGACGTTTTCTTCAAAAACTGATTCCCGATACTGCCAAGTTTCGGCAGCATCCAGCCTTTGAGTCGCTGGGTGAAGGTCTGAAGGATCCACGGGCGTGGCATCTGAACCGAAGGTCGGTCTCGGGTGCTGTGGCTATTGGTTTGTTTATTGGCTGGCTGCCAATTCCGATGCAAATGCTGATTGCGGGTTTTTTGGCGATATTGATGCACGTCAACCTCCCTGTTGCCGTCGTTCTGGTTTGGATCAGTAATCCGCTGACCCTGCCACCGATACTATACGCAGGTTTTCAGGTCGGTGCGAGACTCACGGGTTACAGTGCAAAGAGCGACTCAGCGCCAGCAGATTCTTCCATTCAGGGTATGCTGGTCGGGATGTCCGACCTGTGGTTTCCCATGTTCGCAGGCTGCATGTTTTTAGGCGCTGTCTCCGGCGTACTCGGGTTTTTCCTGACGCGTGTACTGTGGCGCGTTGCATCAATCAGGCGTTGGCAAACCCGAAAGCTCAGTCGTCCCCGGATACCTGGCTTGTCAGAACACCACCACTGAGCATCAGTGTTCGGTCCATTCGTGCAGCCAGACGCGAATCGTGTGTGACAATCAGAAAGCTCGTGCCAATCTCCCTGTTCAGCTCCAGCATCAAATCATACACTTTCGACGCCGTCGCCTCATCGAGGTTACCGGTTGGCTCATCCGCCAGCACCACGGCGGGGCTATTGATCAATGCCCGCGCAATTGCGGCACGCTGACGCTCTCCACCCGATAATTCAGACGGCTTGTGTTCCAGTCGATCGCCCAGCCCGACTCGCTCCAGTAACTCACGACTGCGGCTCGTGGCCTCTCGCACATTCGCGCCGCTGATCAGCAGCGGCATTGCAACATTATCAATGGCACTGAATTCAGGTAACAGGTGATGAAACTGATACACAAAGCCCATGCATTGGTTACGTAATTTTCCACGTTCTGACGGACCGAGGCTCGACATCGGTTGACCGACAACAGTGACCTCGCCGTGACTCGGACTATCAAGCCCACCGAGCAGATGTAACAGCGTGCTTTTGCCGGAACCTGACGCGCCAACAATTGCCACCCGTTCACTGCGTGTTATATCGAGCGAGGCACCCGACAACACCGTGACATCCAACGTACCTTGCTGATACCGTTTGGTCAGACCGGCTGCCGAGAGCACCAACGATGAATGATCGGTTGGCTTATTCATAAGCAAGTGCCTCTGCAGGCTCGGTGCGCGACGCTCGCCACGCCGGGTAGAGGGTGGCAAGTACCGACAAACAAAACGACATTGCGCCGACCTTGACGACATCCATCAATCGTAAGTCAGACGGCATTTCATCAATATAATAAACTTCAGGGTCAAGCACCGGACCGGTGAACTGCTCAATAAACGGCACCACCACGTCAATGTTAGACGCGAGCAACACACCACCTGCCACGCCGAGCACCGTACCGATCACACCGATTAACGTTCCCTGCACAAGAAAAATGCTCATGATGCTGCCAGGCGATGCACCCTGAGTGCGAAGAATAGCAATATCAGCCTGCTTATCCTGCACCATCATCACCAGTGTCGAGACAATGTTAAACGCCGCCACGGCGACAATCATCGACAAAATGATAAACATCATCGTCTTCTCCATTTTGACCGCCAAAAAATAATTGGCATTCTGCGCAGTCCAATCGCTGACAAAATAATTGAATCCGACACGCTGGCGAATCTCCCGCGCAACCGCAGGAGCCGTTGCTGTGTCGGCAAGCTTTAATCGCACGCCTGAGTAGCCATCACCAAGCCGCAATAACTTACTGGCGTCATCGGCATGCATGATGGCAAGATTTCGGTCGTACTGATACATACCGAACCGAAACACACCGGTCACCCGAAAACGTTTCATGCGCGGTACAAAACCCATCGGAGTGACACTGGCCTCTGGTGTTATGACGGTGATGCGATCTCCGACTGCCAAGCCCAGATAACCCGCAAGATCACTGCCCAATAGAAGCCCGAATTCACCCGGTAACAACGCTTCATCAAGCACTGCACCGTCAAGCAACTGAGTGCTGAGTTCCGAGACATCCGGTTCGGCGGCTGGCAATACCCCTCTGATTAATGCTCCGGTGGAGCGTCCCTCGTTCACCAGCATGACCTGGCCCTCAACGTACGGGGCAACCCCAAGAACCTCGGGGTTTTCGGCTGCAATGGCGGCCACACCCTCCCAGTCCGACATCGCGCTGTCGTATTGACTAATGGTGGCATGGGAGGCCGCACCGACGATGCGCTCACGCATTTCCTGCTCGAAGCCATTCATCACAGAGGTCACGGTGATGAGCGCGGTGACGCCTAACGTGATACCCAGAATGGATATCAACGAAATAAAGGAAATAAAGTGATTGCGTCGTTTGGCTCTTGTGTACGTTAAACCGACGTAAAGTTGGTATGGCTGAAACATGTACTCTGTCTGGTTGAGGGACTGCCGACGCTGCCCGCCCGGAGGAGAATCGTTATCCGGTTAGAACCGGGTGTCCTGGAAAGTTCGTCGTGCCAAAAAACGGTGGTAAACCAGTCGTGATCCAGATCAGTATAGTTGAGAGTGCCCACATCGGTGCCCACATCGGTGCACAGAGGCGATGCATATGGGACAATACGCGAGCAGATTTGAATCCAGACTGACCCAGTGACCCAATTACAAAAAAGAAACAGCAACGATAGTGTGCTGGCGGTACTGCCTGTACCCGACAAAAAGGCCACCGAATGGGGTCAACTCTACGGTGCAGCGCAAGGGCTGGCTATTGCGGAGCATGCCGCAAGAACGCCCGGCTTGCTGCTTGTGGTGGCGCCGTCCATGCCGGAGTTGTTGCGCATTGAGGCTGAGCTTGAGACCTTCGCCTCTGGATTTGATGTTCATGCGTTTGTGGAATGGGAGACGTTACCGTACGACCAGGTCTCGCCGCATCAGGACATTATCTCCCAACGTATTCGCACACTCTACGCATTAGGGCAGCAAACCAGCGGCATTTTGCTGATCACCGCATCTGCGCTGATGCAACGGGTCGCGCCGCGCTCCTTTCTGGATCAGCATGCGCTGGTGATCGAGCGCCAGCAACGCATCGCACCCGAAGACTTCCGGCGTCAGCTGACCGAGGCGGGTTATCGCCACGTCACCCAAGTAGAGGAGCATGGCGAGTTTACCGTTCGGGGTTCTATTCTTGACCTCTATCCGATGACCAGTGCCCATCCGTACCGCATAGAATTTTTTGACGATGAAATAGAAAGCATTCGGACCTTCGATGCCGATACACAGCGCAGCATCGAAAAGGTACGTGATATCGAGTTGCTCCCGGCCCATGAATTTCCGCTTAACGAGGCTGGCATCGCGCACTTTCGCAGAGCGTTTCGAAACGCGTTTGAAGCCGAAAGCAAAGTTAGCCCGGTGTATGAAGCTGTGTCACGCGGTAATGCGCCAAACGGCATCGAATATTACGCACCGCTGTTTTTTGAATCCATGGCAACCATGTTCGATTACCTGCCACCCACGGTCAGCACCGTATTGCTCGACGGTGCGTTACCTGCGATGGACCAGTTTCAGGAGTCTACCGACGAGCGGTATGAGCAACGTCGTCATGATGTAGAGCGTCCGTTGCTACCTCCGACACAATTGTATCTCAGCCCTGACGAGACCCGCGACAAACTGGCGGACCTTGGTTCCATCAGCATCCGCGGTGCCAAGATAGACACCACCATCGACAAAACCCGTGGCTTTAATTTCCCAACCGTTGCACCCGGACTGTACCCGGTAAACGCGCGCGCTGAAAAACCCCTGCAGGCACTGCAGGAATTCCTGGCTTCATTTAAAGGTCGTGTGTTGTTTGTCGCTGAATCGGCAGGTCGACGCGAAGCGATGATGGACCAGCTGATCGGTAATGACATCAGGCCCACCGGCGTCAACGACTGGGCTGACTTTCTTCGCACCGATCAGTCGGTGTCAATATCGGCACTCAACCTCGACCATGGCCTGTTGTTACCAGAGAGCCAACAGGGGCTTGGCATTGCCGTTATCACAGAGACGCAATTTGGCCGTGGTCGGGTCAAGGTGCGTGAACGAAAACGCGCCACCCGTGACTCCGACGCAATCATTGCCAACCTGACAGACCTGTCAATCGGCGATCCGGTTGTGCACATCGATCATGGCGTGGGCCGGTACCAGGGGCTCACCTTGCTAAAAGTCGGCGACACCGAAACCGAGTTCCTGACATTGCATTATTCAGGTGAAGACAAACTGTACGTGCCGGTCTCGGCACTGCACCTGATCTCCCGGTATACCGGTGCATCCCCGGATTCAGCGCCACTGCACAAGCTTGGCACCGACACTTGGCAAAAAGTGAAACGACGCGCTGCAGAGAAAGCCTATGACGTCGCAGCAGAGTTACTCGAAATTCATGCGCGGCGCGCAGCACGAGAAGGGTTTGCATTTCCGGAATCTTCAGACAACTACGCGGTGTTCTCGGATGCGTTTCCGTTCGAGGAGACCCGCGACCAACTCGCAGCTATTGAAGCCGTGGTGGACGACCTTCGCTCACCACGCTCAACCGACCGTGTGGTATGCGGCGATGTTGGTTTTGGAAAAACCGAAGTAGCCATGCGAGCGGCGTTTGTTGCTGTTGACGCCGGCAAACAAGTGGCGTTGCTGGTGCCGACAACACTGTTGGCGACACAGCACGAACAAAATTTTAAAGACCGGTTTTCAGACTGGCCGGTACAGATAGAATCGGTGTCAAGGTTTAACTCGGCCGCAGAACATAAAGATATTTTGCAACGATTGGCTGCGGGCAAAATTGACATCATTATCGGCACGCATCGACTACTGCAAAAAGATGTCAAATATCACAACCTTGGCCTTGTGATCGTCGACGAAGAGCATCGCTTTGGCGTACGGCACAAAGAACACATGAAAACACTGCGTGCTGAAATCGACATTGTGACACTGACCGCCACACCGATACCGCGCACACTGAACATGGGACTGGCCGGGTTACGTGATCTGTCCATTATCGCCACACCACCTCAACACCGACATGCCATCAAAACGTTTGTGGGTGAATGGTCTGACGTACAGATTCGAGAGGCGTGTGAGCGAGAGCTGGCCCGTGGCGGCCAAGTCTATTTTCTGCACAACGAGGTCGCGAGTATCGAACGCATTACGCGTACCCTCGAAGAAATTGTGCCCGGTGCAAAGGTCAGATTTGCGCATGGTCAGATGCGTGAGGCCGAGCTCGAATCGGTCATGTACGATTTCTATCACCAGCGTTTTAATATTCTGGTATCAACGACGATTATCGAGTCGGGTATTGATGTACCCAGCGCCAATACCATTATTATTAACCGCGCCGACAAACTGGGGCTGGCCCAGCTCCACCAGTTACGCGGTCGCGTGGGTCGATCACATCACCGGGCTTACGCCTATCTGATCGCTCCACCCAAAGCGGCACGCTCTGCCGACGCCGAGAAACGACTCAGTGCAATTGAATCGCTCGAAGACCTTGGCGTTGGGTTTACGCTTGCCACCCATGATCTCGAAATTCGCGGCGCTGGCGAATTATTGGGTGATGAGCAAAGCGGGCAGATTCAGGCTATTGGTTTCACGCTCTACACCGAACTGCTGGATCGTGCCGTCAAAGCCCTGAAAGCAGGCAAGCTACCGGACTACGATACGCCGCTGGCCCAATCGTCAGAAGTAGACCTTGGCTCTCCAGCCCTGCTGCCCGAGAGTTATATGCCCGATGTACACATACGACTCATTTTGTACAAACGTATTGCGCACGCCCCCGACGACGACGCACTGCGGGAACTCAAAGTCGAATTAATTGACCGATTCGGGCTGTTGCCGCCCCAAACCGAAACACTCTTTGCGACGGTACACTACAAACAACGGTGTATTGCGTTGGGCATCGAAAGGCTCGAAGTCAATGCTGGCGGCGGCCGTATTGTCTTTGATGACAAGCCTAACATCGACACTATGGCGCTCATAAAACTCGTGCAAACCCAAACCAATGTCTACCGGTTTGACGGTAAAAAGGTGCTACGCTTCAGTCAGGAGCTCGAAGAACCGGACGCCAGGGATCAGTTCCTCGATACCTTGCTGAAGACCCTGACTCCTCCCAAGCAAACGCAGGAAGAATAACTTATGCAAACCGATGCAACGCAACACAGTGATGCCGTTGACGCCCAAGGGCACGGTGTGCCCGCGAGCCTTTCGGTATTACGACACACTCGCCCGCTACGCCACACAAACCTGTTCGGATGTCTGGCATTATTGCTATCAGCTGTCGCTGTGGTGCTGCCATCGACAGCACTCAGTAAGGATTACATCATTGAAATGGTGGTGTTTAAAAATGGCAGCGCCGACCGAACCAGCACGACACCACAACTTTATGTGCCGCGTATCGGTAACGCGATGAGCCTCACCGGCGATGAAGCCGCAGCGGCCGGGTTTGAACTTATCACCGACGACCTGTCGCTCACCGAGCAGGTTGAGACCATTAAAAGCTCAGGGCAGTATCAGTTCCTACGGCACTTCGCATGGCGTCAGCCCGGACTCGATGACGAACAGGCTCGTGCCATACGCATCAACATCGGTGGCGCTTTTCCGATTTACATTCCCGAAAACTACCAGCAATACGACGACTACATTCCGGCCAGTATTACTGCACTGGGCGCCGAACCCATGAGACAAATCAACACGACCACCCTCAGTGGTGTGCTAAAGGTAAGGCTGGGCCGCTTCCTGCACCTTGACTCCCGACTGGCTTACACCGAACCATCATCCGGCGTCACCTGGCGGCTAGACCACAGCCGCAAGATGCGAAGTCGCGAGCTTCACTATATTGATAACCCCCGATTTGGGATGCTGGTCAGAATTGTGCCGGTGGAGGGTACCTGAGTTCGACCCGAAAACGACGGTGGCAGTCAGCTACCGTTCAGCCTGAGACAGGCACACTGTACTCACATTCTGGCTGAGTACACCACCATGACCCATCATCATCCTGCTACGCCCAAAAACACAACAAGGCGCACGATCAATCACTCAACAAGTCACACGACAAGTCACACGACAAGTCACTCAACGGGTCGCACAACAGGGCGCACCCCCACATCGTGTGTGTCGTCATTTCTGCAACACAGCGCCGCAACCGTAGTGATGTTATCGACACTGACACTACCGACACTGTCTGCAGCGGGTAATGATCGTTATTCCACACATACGTACACCGACTATGCCACTGTCACACGAGTCACCCCGCAGTACCGAACCGTACGGGTGAAGACGCCGATAAGAGAGTGCTGGACTGAACACCAACGATTGCAACGCTCTGACCGGTCAGTCCAGCGTCACCGACGCCTGCACAACCCAACACGATCGTCGTCTGGAGGTACTGTCATCGGTGGTATCGTGGGTGGCGTCATCGGCCATACACTGGGCAGTCAATCGAAGCACAAAGGTGCAAGAGCAGGCGCAACGATTGCCGGTGCCATCATTGGCTCGACCATCGCCAACGAATCCAACAGTCGAAGCGCTGCGCCTCGTCGCCAGTCGGGTTATAACTCGGGTTACAACTCGGGTTACAACTCGGGTCATCGACCGCGTCACAGTATTCAGGAGAGCGTGCCGGTCGAGCGTTGCGCGACAAAGACACGTCTGCAATCACAGGAAAAACTCATTGGCTACCGGGTCAATTACCGTTATCGTGGACAACAGCATACCGTCACAACACGCCAGCACCCGGGACACAGATTGCCCATCGAGGTCAGCATCAGGCCCAGCATAGGCTCCAGAGGTAACCGTTAGCAGCGACTAACGCTGACTCCGCCGGTAGTGACAGGCACTTGTGCCAAAGCTCCACCTACTATTCAGGCGTACGCTTATGTTTTATCAGACAATCAGGTCTCTCTTGAAATGCTGCCTCACAGCACGGGTTACAGGCTGCCTTAAGCTCACTCGACCTGTGCCGGCGCGTGGTCTCATCCGGGTATGTGCCTTCAGTCTGTGTCTGATGTTTCTGACTGCGGGCAATGGCTTGACACAGACAGCGGTCAACTCCAAAGCAGATGCTATCAGTGCGGCCCAGCAGCAAAACGGTACCACTGGCAAAGTGCTCAGTGTCAAAACCGTCAAAGACGGAGATGCCATCGTTTATATCGTCAAACTGCTGACCGATGGCCGGGTCACACTCCACAAAATCCCCGGCCCCACACAGTAGAGGAGATTATGCGGGCGTTAGTGATAGAAGATGAACCGACACTGCGATCGCAGATTGTCAGTGAGCTGCGCACGCAAGGATTTGCGATTGATGAAACCGGCGACGGTGTCGAAGGGCGTTATCTCGCTACAGAAATGCCGGTGGACATTGCTATTGTTGATCTGGGGTTACCAGGGGCAAATGGTATTGAGATCATTCGTGCAGTCCGTGATCAAGACCGCCGCTACCCCATTTTGATATTAACCGCCCGTACCCGGTGGCAGGACAAGGTAGAGGGCCTTGAGGCTGGCGCAGATGATTATCTTGTTAAGCCTTTTCATGTACCTGAACTGATGGCCCGTGTTCGGGCACTGCTCAGACGCAGTGGTGGCTGGGCGGATTCGACACTTCATTTTGATGGCCTTTCTATTGACACCCGATCACAGCAGGTGTGTATCGACGACACCGTGGTCAACTTAACCGCTTTTGAATATCGCGTTCTGGAATACCTGGCTTTACATGCCGGCGATGTCATTAGCAAAACCATGTTACTGGAGCACCTGTATGACGAGGACAGTGACCATGACCCTAATATCCTCGAAGTCTTTGTTAAACGGTTGCGTCAAAAGCTGGATCCGAATAAGCAGCTAAACCCCATTGAGACACAGCGCGGTCGTGGTTATCGTTTTGCACTGGCACGAGGCCGCACCAATGAGTCGGGTCACACCTGATCATGCTTGCCGCCTCGACCCTATTCGTACCCACCCAAAATAAGCGTGACTTAACCCTCTTTGTGGGTGTTAGGTCACCGGGGTACGCGGGTGTTCGGTGGCAACCCCGTCAATGCCGTAAAAGCTGTGGGCCATACAAGCACTATCACGCTGGCCTGCGCTGTAGCGGCCAACGCCTGGTCAGTCGGTGGTCAACCGGCCGGTGAATTCTATTTCGACACGCCTGCTCTGCGCCGCGACACTTGTGCTCGCAGCGTTTGTGCTACTGACCTACTTTACCGTCCGTCATTCTGTACATACCCGTGCGGAACAAGCACTCTTTCAGCAGTTGCAGGGGTTGGTCTACGGCATACTCGGCGCTGCTGACCTTCAGCCCGATAATCAATTGGCGGTTAAGACAGGCGAGCTACCCGACCAGCGACTGCTGAGTTCAGTGACCGGGCTGTCGGCGCGTGTGACC
>CALDUO010000028.1 GCA_937923745.1 uncultured Granulosicoccaceae bacterium | reverse complement strand
CGGGCAAAAATCAGTGGCATTACTGACAAGTTTATCGAGCGCCTGCTGCAGTGTCTCGGGCATCGCGTACCATTGGCTGTCATCGACCGACGCCGCTACCGACACTGTAAACGTCTGCGGGGCGTGTACAGCCCGATAACCTGCCACCACGTGCTGCAGCCAGGCACGCGGATCAAACCACACACGCTCACCTTGCTCAATAACCTGTTCGAGGCGGGTGGCCTCATTCATCGACCGTATCAAACCGCCCAGATGATCAGCGCCTCCTGCCGCCCGTTGCAGTAACGCCCGTTGCTCGGCGTCAAGTGTATCGCTGTCCAGATTTTCCAGCGATGTGCGAACAACACTCAACGGTGTTCTGAATTCGTGCGTGAGTCTTGACGCCAGTGACTCCAGATATCGCGTATATTCCGACGAACGCTCCACCAGTCGTGCAAGGCTGCGCGACAATTCGCCAATTTCGTCTTTGTCCGTCAAAGGCTCAATGGTGTGTAACACGCGGCCATCAGCGCTGACGGCGTGCGTTGCGCGACGGGTGACTTCACGAATGCGGTAGGACAACCAACTCGCGTACAGCAACAACAATCCGGTGATGACGATGCTCGCCAGCGTCACTAACATAAAGATTCGAATCATTGCAGTGCTGGCAAACGCAGTATCGATATCGTCTTTGGTTTCCAGTAACAGATATCCACGGGTTTGGTTATTGACTATGATGGATTGCAACGAGCCCACGACCGAGTCGTTCTCAAGCGTACGATACCGCTTCACTTCACCTGCCACATCAGAATTTGGCGACAAACGTTGCGTGTTTTTCAGTTGCCACACATTGACATGGGTTTGCCGGTCAGTGTCGAGCATCCAGCCAAAAAAACGATACAGTATCGCATTGATGAAAGACCCGTCTGCCTGTGGCCCGGACTCAGCTGTGTCGTATAACTTATTGGCCTCAGCCACAAGGTAACCCGACAGATCAAAGACTCTGAGCTGCGAACCGGTCCCGACCAACGTATCAAGCCGCGCCGATAATTCGGCCGATGGATACGTCAACACCCGTCGTGCGCCGACATCACCGGGGCGCCTCGCATCAGCCTGACCACCATCGGTAAGATAGTCGGTCCAATAATCATCTGGCGTATCGTAGTCACTGATCCGAAAATCCAACACAGTGCCCACCGGCGGCAGCGGCACCACCAGCTCCATTTGATATCCCGCGTTTGTCGTCACCCACACCCCACGATAACGAGCGTCGGCAACCACCGGTGTAATACCCTCATCCGATTGACCGTAGCGCTGACCTGTCATTGGCCCGGGTGCTACCGCCCGAAAAACCGTTTTCACCTCAGCGGCTTGGGTAAGGTCTTTTATAGCGTCGGAGGTAACGGCCGACGCAGTAACAGCCGGGACTATAGCGCCAGCTGGCTTTTCCACGAGGGTAATGTGATCACCCGTTGACAGTGCCGGGCGTATATCGGCCGATTCGGTTTGCTCAAATTCGCTATGCGAAGCGCGTTGTGTCGGTTGATGAAACACCAGTACGTCATCGGTGACGCTCAGAAAAATATGCAACTGATCGTCACGCACAGCCAGACGAAGTTTAGCGCCAGTGGAAGACCCGTCAGATGAAACCGTGTTGCGACCGGTACCGTTGGTTACTACCTCGTCCGGGAATGCTTGCAGCGGCTGCTCATGCAGACGGGAATGCACCCACTCATCATCATAACCATCGAGCACCATCGGATAATGAATGGGCGTTGCCACCCAACGGGAGGCTGACGATTTGTTTTGAGACGATTCCGGGTTTGATGTTCCCTGCCCCAACAACACGGGGATGGCAAAAAAATCCGCGATAGCAGGCGTTTGGCTTACTGACTCAACATACAGTTTGGCAGCCCGCGACATCACAGTGAGTTTTTCGTCAGCGGCTGTTTTTATAGCGCGATCCATCCCCTTCATGCCCACCCAAACCACTACCGGTAATGCCAGGGTAAGGGCTGCAACGGCCATAAGCTGGTGATGAAGACGCATCAGACGTGACTAGCCATGTTGCAACGCAAATGCGTGTTTAATCAGCTCGATTGAGGTCATTATCAGGCACCGAATCTACCCACCGATAGCCCATACCATAGACGGTTTGTATGCAGGAAAAATCGGGCGAGATCGATTCGAACTTGCGCCGTATACGTTTAATATGCGCGGTAATGGTCTGATCATCGAGTACGACACTGGCGGCCTGCATAAGCTGCTGTCGCGAACATACTTGCCCTGGCTGTTTGACGAGACAGTGCACCAACCAAAACTCTGTCACGGTGAGCTCAACAGACTGTGTCTGCCATTTGGCATCGAGCCTGTCGGCATCCAGGTGGAGTTGGCCAACACGCACGCCAGCGCTACGCAACTCGACCTGCCGGTAGACATCGTTGCGGAGAAACAACGCGTTAACCCGTGCAACAAGATGGGCAAGGCTGATATCTTTGACGAGATAATCATCCGCGCCCAACCGCAGGCCCGAGATCACATCGATATCACTGTCACGCGCGGTTAAAAACAGAATAGGCAGGGTGGCGGAAAGCTGTCTTAACCGTCGGCAAAGTTCAAAACCGCCCTCTGTGTCTCGCCCCAGACCAATATCGATGATGGCAAGATCAGGCAGTGAGTCCCGAAGGGCGGTGGTGGCGGATTCTACTTCAGAGAAACACCGTGTTCGATGACCCGCTTTTTCCAGTGCGAGCACATAGTTGTCACGCAGCGCCTGCTCATCCTCAATGATCGCGATAGTTCGTGGCTGGTCGATGGACGGACGCTCCCTGACCTGCTTTATGGAAGAAGGGTTAACCTTCACAGGCGCTTGGCTTGTGGTGATGACCGGCTAACAGTGTACAAGATTCGTCACTGATGTCCAAAGGCGTTGTACTGCGCGACTACCTCCGGACTTTCTTTTACACGGGTGTCGCTCTCGCGGCTCATGCAGCCAGGTCATGCGGTTATGTCAGCAAGCACTCCTCGTAGGGATACACAGATAAGCATTCGTAGCCCTCTTCGGTGATGAGCACTTGGTCCTCGAGCTTTACACCCTCTTTTCCGCCGACTGCGCCAATGTAGGCCTCTACACAAATCACCATACCCGGTGCGAGTGTGGCATCAAATTCACCTGCCTCAAAATCGTTGCGGTACTTGATTAACGGCCATTCATCACACAATCCCACACCATGCATCGCACAACCATAACGTCTTTCGGCATACTCGTCAGGCAGCGGACGCATATCGTCGACGAGTTGCTGTATCGACTTGCCGGGGGCAAGCTGCGCCATATTGTCAAAAATTTGTGCATGGGCCTCTTGATACAGCGTTTTCTGCTCGGCCGTCGGCGTGCCGTCGCCAAGAAACCATGTGCGGGAAATGTCACAACAGATACCGTAACAACCCACAAGGTCGGTATCGAATGCCAGCAGCTCGTTGTTTTGAATCACACGTGGGCCACACTCCTGAAACCAGGGATTGGTGCGCGTGCCGGATGACATCAATCGCGTTTCGATCCACTCGCCGCCACGCTTGATATTTTCGGCGTGAAGAATTGACCACACATCATTTTCAGTCATGCCGGGAGCGGCCTGTCGTTGCATCTCGTGCATCGCCTGTTCGCACGCATGCACCGAGCACCGCATGGCCAGAATCTCATCCGGGCCTTTTATCACGCGAGTCTTTTCCATGATCTCTTCGCCATCACGCACCTCGATACCCTTCGACTCGAGCGCGCGTAATCCATGCAGCATGATCTTGTCTACCGCCAGACGCTTGTTTGATCCACAGTGGGATTGCAGCAAGCTATCAATCTCAGCCGAAAATCGTTCGGCGGCAGCCGCTGCACCATCACCTGCATTAAAATAGAAGAAGCTGGCACCACCACGTGTTTCACGAACCAACGGGTTATAGGCCGTCAGCAGATCACTACATTTGTAATCCCAAATAATCATGTAACCATCAGCCATGACAAGGCATGCACGGAACGGGTTATGTGTTGCCCATAACTGCATGTTGGTCGTGTCCGATGCATACCGAATGTTCAGCGGATCAAACAACAACACACCTGCATAATCACGCGCGTTAATCTCGCCCACCAACCGCTGTAGTCGCCACTCACGCATTGCACTGAGATCTGGTGGCATCAGTCCGGCAGTCGCCCACTCGTCAAACGCCAGCGACGTTGGCCCAATCTCTACCCGATCATTGTCCAACGGTGACCCATCGGGTCGAACCGCTGCATTCATCACCGGGTTTGCCGGTTGAATTTTGCGGGCATCAGCATAATGCTGTGCAGGCACCGGGACTTCATTTTGGGTCTCGCACTGCGGTTGGTTTTGTTCATGGTTCTGATCATGATTTTGGCCACGGTTTTGAGCCCGGGTCGGGAGCATATCGATGCGGGGTGTATTCATGGGACTACCTCGATATTTTTTTCTGCGATCTTTTTTTCTGATTGTGGTTCACCGTCATCGCATGCGCAACGCTATAATCTGCCGAATTGCGACAGAATCTGCGAATACCCATGAAATTTTCTCACCTGACCCACCGCATCAGCGGCAAGTCCGAGACACACCACAGCAGTGATCACGGTAACGAAAACACCGCGACACATTCAGCAGGAACGCGAGATGCGTGGGAGATTCACAATCGGGCAATGATGATGCAGCGGGCCGGTGAGTCGGTGATTGTGCTGAGCATCGGTCAAGAGGCAGACGAGCTGACACCTCCGTTGATTGTTGATGCCGCGACTGACTCGCTCAAATCAGGGCGACATCACTACACCCATGTCGAGGGTGACCCCGATTTGCGCTCAGCCATCGCCCGCTATCACCGGCAAATGACCGGGCAACACGTTGAACCGACACAGTGTATTGTTCACAGCGGGGCACAGAACGCACTCTTTGCAGTGGCGCAATGCCTGTTGGAGACCGGCGATGAAGTGATTATGCCGGAGCCCTACTACACGACGTATCCGGGCACGTTCACTGCAACCGGCGCAACGGCAGTGCCGCTCACGGTCGATGCCTCCACCGGATTTAAACTGACTACTCAAACGGTGCTCGATGCCATCACTCCCGCCACCCAGGCACTGGTGCTGAATTCACCATCCAATCCACTGGGTGCGCTGTATTCCCGTGCCGATCTAGAACCTGTCATTGAGGCCTGCATTAGCAACGATATCTGGATGATCAGTGACGAAGTGTATGCAGCGTTGGTGTCACCGGAAAAACGATTCAGTCCGGCTGCGATCACGCGCGCGCAACATCTCACCGTTACCGTGTCCAGTTTGTCAAAATCACATCGAATGACTGGATGGCGTGTGGGCTGGTCCGTCAGTCCACAACCCCTGGCAGATCATATTGGCGAGCTCTCCATGTGTATGCACTACGGCTTACCACCGTTTATTATGGAT
Organism: uncultured Granulosicoccaceae bacterium; assembly: GCA_937923745.1. Taxonomy (GTDB): domain Bacteria; phylum Pseudomonadota; class Gammaproteobacteria; order Granulosicoccales; family Granulosicoccaceae; genus CALDUO01. The sequence continues at coordinate 3,204 of CALDUO010000028.1, read as the reverse complement.
GCGGCGGTAGCTGCACTGGCTGATGACAGCGTGTCGGCGACCGTGCGCGCTGCGATCGCTGATCGACGTCGCATTGTCCACGACACTCTTAATGCCGGCGAAGCGTTAACGATCTTTGACAGTGGCGAGGGCATGTTTGTGTTGCTGGATGTCTCCGGGTCAGGACGGACGGCATTTGAATTTGCTGCAGGCTTACTGGAATCCAAGCAGGTGTCAGCGTTACCGTGCGACGGCTTCGGGCCCTCCGGCAACTACCTGCTGCGAGTCGGATTATGTGTTGACGGCGAGCAACTCAGCACGGCCTGCCAGCGTATTAACGAATACGCAAATAATTTATAAATAACTTTAAATATCAACGTCTTACGTTTTATTATTAAAACTTTTCTACCGATTTATGTTAAGTAGCTGATCTGTTTAGTAACTGATCTGCTTAGTAACTGATTTTGGGTTCACACGGACTGCTTCGACACAGACTGCTGCAACACGTGCTGCGCAAAATGCCGACCAACATCATCAAACAGGTAATAGGCGGTATGGCCGTCTGCGAGCAGCGCCTCGTAGTCGTGTGGGAATCGGGTGGTCACCACAAGTTTGTGCGCGTAACCGATGTCCTCAGCCAGATTAATCACCGCAAGACTCTCTGTGTAGTTACTCAGATTGACTAATATTAACGTGCATTGCGACAGGCCTGTTTGCTCCCAAAAATCGGGGTCAGTGGCATCCCCATGAACACAATGAAAACCCTGTTTGGTTAAGTTGGCTGCTATATCGAAGTTTTCTTCAATGCCCACGATATCCTTAACCCCCGCCTCTTCCAATGCTGCGTAAGCACCGCGACCGATGCGTCCCATGCCCAGCACTGCAGTCGTCGCTCCATTGAGTGACCCAATGGTTTCAACCGGCAATCTGGTGGTACGCTGAAATCGTTCCAACGCGTCGATATTCTCGCGGTAGAGTTTGTGTGCACGCTGGTTAAATGGCGCTGCCAGCACAAATGAAAAAGCCATGGCCAAAGCAAGCGTGGTAACCCATTCTTCAGCCAGCGCACCACTGGCTGCTGCCGCAGCACCGACAATCAAACCAAACTCACTGTAGGTAAATAACGACAGCCCTGCCAGCCAACCGGTTCTGGCACGTAACCCGAACAAGGTTAATAACCCGAAATACAAAATGGGCCTGAGCAAGACCAGTAATGCAAGGCTCAGCGCAATACACAGCATGGGGAGAGACGGTAAACCGTAGTAGCCGATTTGCAGCATAAAGGCGACTAGCGCCAGGTTTTTAAACGAGACGAATTGCCGATAAATCGCTTTGGCGCGTTGTCGATCGGCGACAGCAACCAGCATACCGGCAACCAGCGCACCAAGCCCCGACTTTAACGAGACCCATTCAAACAGCTCGGCAAGCCCAAAGGCCAACAACAGCGCGCACAAATACAACAGCTCTCCGTGCCCTGCCGCACTCAGCACCCGCCTGATTACTGGCAACGATAATGGCAACGCCAACAACAACAGCGCATAGACACTGGGATATTCACCGGTTGCCAACACCAGATAGACAACCGCCATGATGTCCTGAATAACAAGAATACCGATAGAAATGCCTGCATAGAACGACGTGGTCTCGCCACGTTCCTCAAACATTTTGACGGCAAAAACAGTACTGGAAAAAGACAGTGCAAAGGCCAGTGACCCGACAGACCACAGTGTGTCCGGGGCCATCGGGCTGTACACCATACCGCCAACTACAATGACCAAAGCCGTGGTGGGCACAACAATGACCATGTGCAGCACCGCAGTGCCCCAGACGTAACGCGGCATCAGTGACGGCAAACTGAGCCTCAACCCAATAGTAAACAGCAACAGCAACACACCGGCATCTGCGAATGGCGCCAAAGCCTCACCATCGTCAGGGAATAATTGAAACGCAATAAATCCTGCAATCAAGTATCCGATTAACGGCGGAAGGCCAATTCTGCGGGCAAACACACCACAGGCCAGAGCGAGCAGGATAATCAACGGGTTTATCATCGTGGTATCTTACACATGATCCTGACAGGGGTTCGAGCGGTATAAGAGAGTAAGGCCTTGCATCGGTCCTAACATAAAGGCCTCCAACACAGCCACTTGAGGTGACGAACATGAGCCGAAGACAACCAATACCACAGCCGGTCTATCGATCCCATCGTTCCATGATACCGACCGCAACCCAGCAGCGTAACGACAGCCCTCCCGGCTTGGCATCCCAGCCTGACCAACATCATCTGACTAAAGGCAGCACCAAAGGCATCACCAGAGACATCACCAGAGACATCACGTGGCACAACGAGCAACGCACGGGCGGCGACCGAGTAAAACGGTTGGTGCTTGGCACCGCCATCCTGTTGTTGGCTTTAGCCTATCAAACGACACAGGCTGCCAACGATCCGCTACCGAATACAACCATGGGTCCGGCTGAGGTCGTCAAAGTTGTTGTTAATGCCTTAAAAACCAATAACCCGTCCCAAAATGATGACGGCATCGAGACCGTATTTGCGTTCGCCTCGCCAGGCAACAAATCAGCGACGGGACCACTGCCGCGCTTCAAGCAGATGTTAAAAACCGGCTATGGCAACATGCTCAACCACCGCAGCAGCGAGTTTTCTCCCATCGAGATACAAGGCAATCAGGCATGGCAGGCCGTTTGGCTGGCGCTACCCAATGGTGATGAAGCAGGCTACATGTTTCAGATGGGAAAACAACAAAGCGGCGACTACCAAGGTATGTGGATGACCGAAGGCGTCTTCCCGCTACCTGCACGTGGTCAAAGTATTTAAACGAAGCGAAGTCTTACTCACAGGTGTAGTCAGGCAAGCAGCACCTCACCATTGCTGATAGAACCCGGGAATCCGCACCTCACCGCAGCCACTCCTATCGATAGTGTGGCTTGGCCTCAGCGTCAACTTGGCGGACGGAGCACTCGGGCAATAACAAAAAGACATCATAGTCATGGGGCATGGGGGCATGGGCATGTTGCGCCTTCAGCGACTTGATTTTATACCATCAGATGCCGCCTGATTGTTAATCGGGCACCTCAATATTATTGAGGCGGCATGCCTGCTGGAGTGTGTTGTGTAACAAGCAGGCGATTGTCATCGGGCCTACGCCACCGGGCACTGGCGTAATAGCACTGGCAACTTTCGCAGCGCTTTCATAATGGACATCA
>CALDUO010000027.1 GCA_937923745.1 uncultured Granulosicoccaceae bacterium | reverse complement strand
CGAAAGAGCGAGCAACGGCCACCGGTGCTGCCGCGATAAACATTGCATAGACCAACCGGTTGGCACCATTGACCGTGTCAGTATAACGGGCAACTCGATACGATTGTGCTGCCCCATCATCGTAATTAACATACGCTGCCATGCCATGACCCTGTTGATCTGCCAACAACCGTAGTGTTTTGATGAAAGCGGCCGGTGGTAGTCGGGATGCAAATTCTGCACGCCATCCACCCGAAACAGGCACCATGGTCCAGTAATAGTCAGCGTCATTAGTGAGAACACTGATGTCCGGTTTTTCTGCAAACACACCGAACGCATAACTCTTTGGCGACCAGGGTGACACAGACACGGGTTGACGTTTCAGCGCAGGCTGTCCCGATACCGGATCGACCTGACCGTCGATTACCGCGTCTATACGGGCGTTACCTGAAAATTGCTGCGACCAGTGCATAGGTACAAATACGCAGCCAGCTTGCTGACGCTCGGTAATCAAAGCACGCACCAACACGTCACCAACGTGACTGCTGACCCGTGCGATACAGGCATCCTCTAACTGACAGGCGGCAGCGTCTTTGGGGTTTATCTCTACAAAGGGCTCGCAAAGATGACCAGTGAGTGCCGGGAGATGACCGGTTCTGGTCATTGTGTGCCATTGATCCCGGCATCGACCGGTATTGAGTATCAGTGGATACCGTGATGATGGACAACGATCTGTGTTCAGCGGAGATGGCTGCTTATCGCTGTCGGTTACCGGAATAACAAAACGCGCCAAACCATCATCGTGATAAAACTGCCCACTCGCAAAAAAACGCTTTTCGGTATCAGCCGTTGGTTCGTTTGCAGCGAGATTGGGCTTGTCGGTCAGTGGCCACTGAAACGGTGCCAGCTGCGCGTATTCATCATTGGTGATAGTCGCGCAGCCACTGATATCAAAATCGCGTGTGCCGTTATTACCTGCACCGGACAGCGCTGCATGTTCACGGAAAACAGTCGCGGCATTGTCAAAGTCAAAACCGTCAGCGTAGCCCATGCGTTTGGCGACTTCGCATACCATCCACCAGTCGGGCATGGCGTCACCCACTGGCTTGACAAGACGACGTTGCCTGGAGATTCGTCGTTCGGAATTAGTCACCGTGCCGTCTTTTTCACCCCACGCTTGCGCGGGCAACAGCGCGTGAGCATACTTTGCCGTGTCAGTCTGATCCGTCACATCCGACACGGCCAAAAACGGGATATCTGACAACGCGGCGGCAACGGTATCAGCCATCGGCATGGAATCTACCGGGTTCGTTGCCATGATCCACAACGCCCGTATTGTCCCGTTCGATACGGCATCAAACAGATCTACAGCTTTAAGACCCGGTTGTGTCGCGATACGCGGCGAGTTCCAAAACGACTGTACCAGCGACCGATGCCTGGCGTTGCCAATAGGCATATGAGCGGCCAACATGTTCGCAAGGCCGCCCACTTCGCGCCCGCCCATAGCATTGGGTTGCCCGGTGATCGATAACGGCCCGCTACCGGGTTTACCCACTCTGCCGGTCGCCAGGTGAACATTAATGATGCTATTGACAGTATCAGTACCTGTCTCGGACTGATTAACGCCCTGACTAAAGACAGTAACGACTTTGGCAGTTGTTGCATACAAAGAATACAACCGATCAATGCTTGCCTGATCCAAGCCGGTAAGCTTGCCCACCGAGGCAAATGACGGCAGGTGTTGCAGGCAGTCAGCGAATCCGGTGGTGTGTTGATCGATAAAATCGAGGTCGCAGTGACCGCCCCGGTAGAGCGCGCCCAGCAAACCGTTAAACAGATGCCTGTCAGTGCCAGGGGCTATGGCCAAATGCAAATCTGCCTGTTGTGCTGTCATCGTTCGACGCGGATCAATCACAACAATCTGCAACGCTGGCCGCCTTTCTTTCTCCGCCAGTATGCGCTGAAACACTATGGGATGACACCATGCGAGGTTCGACCCGGTCAGCACAATGACATCGGCGAGTTCCAGGTCCCTGTAGGTATTGGGGACCGTATCGCTGCCAAACGCACGCTGATGACCCGCTACACTGGATGCCATACAGAGTCGTGAGTTTGTATCGATGTTAGCGGTACCGATATAACCTTTTACCAGTTTGTTGACCACGTAGTAGTCTTCGGTCAATAGTTGCCCGGATACGTAAAAAGCCACAGAGTCAGGGCCGTACTTTTTTATCGTGTCGGCAAAACGTGTGGCAACAGTGTCTAACGCATCTGGCCAAGTCGAATCAACACCATACAACCTCGGTGTCAATAAACGACTGCCAACCGACAACTCCGATGTTAGCGTCTCTGCCAGTGCCGCACCCTTGGCACAGAGTTTTCCAAAATTGGCAGGGTGCCGTTTGTCTCCTGTCACAGACACAAGCGGCAACGGGTGCGCGGTTGCAGCAACTGGTGCGTTTAATGTCTGTGCTGTCACACCGCAACCAACGCCACAGTAGGGACACGTCGTGTTAATGGTGGTCACAGTTGACGAACGGTTAACTGACACGCTGTCACCCGACGTTCTCGCCACCGGACGACATTTCCCCGCCCGTTAACTTTTTTACCGGGACGGGCACACGCGAGAGATCAATTTGCACCCGATGATCAAAAAGTCTGACCGGGTACGACTGCACTGCGCCCTCGTCAGCACCTTGTGCCTGGCCGGTGACCAATGAAATTGTCCAGTTATGTAACGGACAGGTGACACAGTCACCATGCACGATGCCTTCACTTAACGGACCAGCCTGATGAGGACACGCATCGACCAGCGCATGAAAGGTGTCGTTTGCAGTTCTGAATATCGCAACCGTTTGATCACCAACGCGCAGGCGACGGGCACCCCGTTGCGGAATATCTTCACGCGACGCCACATCCAACCAGCGGTCTTCGGTTTGCACATGACGACAGGTTGTCGTTGACTGCTTCATGCGCTTTCTCGCTGTGGTTCGTTGACCTGTACCATTGAAAATTCCCGGTGATGTTTACCTTGCACACGTTCAGCCCAGGGATCAACCTGAGCGACCTGTTGCGATGCCACAAAGCGGTCAAAATAATGAAGGCGTCGGTCAGAATCTTCGATGATTTGCTGTCTTATCTCAGACACTCCAACACGTTTGGCCCACTTGTACATCCGTTCGAGGTAGTGCCCTTGTTCACGATACATCTGCATCAGCGCAGCAAGATGCTCTACCACGGCGTCTTCAGTGGTCACACTGCCCAACACTTGCGTACCCTGAATGTCGAGACCGGCAGCGCCGGCAAAGTGCAGCTCGTAACCAGAGTCGACACAGATCACACCCATGTCCTTGCAGGTGGCTTCAGCACAATTGCGGGGGCACCCGGACACAGCCAGCTTTACTTTGGCCGGTGTCCATGATCCCCATAAAAACTTTTCAAGACGGATACCCAGTCCGGTTGAATCCTGTGTGCCAAACCGACACCACGTTTTGCCGACACAGGTTTTTACCGTTCTCAGGCCTTTGGCATAAGCATGGCCCGACACAAACCCGGCATCGCCCAGATCTTTCCACACTAGCGGGAGATCATCTTTTTTGATCCCCAACATGTCGATACGCTGACCACCCGTCACCTTAACTGCCGGTATCTCAAACTTGTCACAGACATCTGCGATAGCCCGAAGCTCGGCAGAAGATGTCATGCCGCCCCACATACGCGGGACAACCGAATAGGTGCCGTCTTTTTGGATATTGGCATGCGCGCGCTCGTTGATAAACCGTGACTGATAATCGTCGCGATAATCTTCGGGCCACTCTGCCACCAGATAATAATTAATAGCAGGTCGGCATTTGGCGCAACCACAAGAGCTTGCCCACTCCAGTTCCTGCATCACCTGAAAGACCGTATTGAGTTTTTTGGATTTAATCAGTCGACGCACCTCCGCGTGACCCAGAGTGGTACAGGGACACATGGGTGTCACAGCGGCCGGGTGATACTGATCACCGAGCGACAGCATCATGAGTTGCTCAACCAACCCGCTACAGGTACCGCAAGAGGAAGATGCCTTGGTATGTGCTCTGACCTCGTCTAACGTGGTGAGCTTGAGTGTGGTGATGCTGTTGGTGATAGCTGACTTACACACGCCGTTACAGCCACAGATTTCCGCATCATCCGGTAATGCTGCAACGGCCGCCGTAGGGTCCACCTCTCTACCTCCACCCTCGGTAGGCTGCAAAGACTGACCAAAAATCAACGTGTCCCTGAGTGCGCTGATATCTTTGCCTTTTTTCAAAAAATCGAAGAACCACGGACCATCGGAGGTATCACCGTAGAGCACGATGCCGACAATGCAATCGTTTTGAATGACCAAGCGCTTGTAAACACCGGCACGCGCATCCCGTAAAACAATTTCCTCGCGTCCCGGACCCTCCGCAAAATCGCCTGCAGAATAAAGGTCAATACCGCTCACTTTTAATTTCGCCGAGGTCACAGAACCCGTGTAACTGGAGGGTTGTGCCAACAATTGCATCGCCAGTGTCCTGGCCATGTCATACAACGGCGCGACCAGGCCATAACATATCTCACGATGCTCAACACACTCACCCAACGCATAGATCGACGGTATGGAGGTTTCCATCGCATCGTTAACAACAATGCCACGATTAACGGCTATTCCCGCACTTTCTGCCAATTGGACGGACGGCCGGATACCCACCGCCATAACCACGATATCGGCATCCAGCACGGTGCCATCCTTGAGTTCGACACCGGCAACACTTGCACCATCGTTGGTGATAATTGCCTGCGTATCGGCTCGGGTAATCACACGAATCCCTTTCGCTATAACTGCAGCTTCCAGCAATGCACCGGCAGCGGGATCAAGCTGTTGATTCATCAGTGTGTCGGTATATTGAAGCACAGTGACATTCATACCCTGAATAGCAAGTCCGGCGGCCGCCTCCAACCCCAACAGACCACCTCCGATCACAACGACATTGCCACCGCTACACTGTGCATCGGTCAGCTTTCGTTGTCTGAACGCGGATGCCGTGTCCAGCATAGCCTGCACATCATCCAGATCACGGTACACCAGTACGCCGTCAAGATCATTGCCGGGCACTGGCAACCTATTGGGCAGTGAACCTGTTGCAATCACCAATCGGTCATATCTTTTTTTGATGCCGGAACGGCTTGTGACTATCTGCCCGTCGGTGTCGATAGCAACAACACGATCTGCCTTGTATAACGTGATCTGATGTTGCTGATACCACGCGTCATCATGCGTGATGATGTCTTCATACGATTTCTCTCCGGCGAGAACCGGTGACAACATTAATCGGTTGTAGTTAACACGTGGCTCATCGTTAAAGATAGTGATGTCAAATGCACTGCTGTCAGACTCGGCCGATGCCTCCAGTAAATAGTCCAGCATGCGCCCTGGCGCCATGCCATTGCCTATAATGACCAACGACAGCTTCATGCGACAGACTCCTGTGGATCAACAGCTAACGGCTTCGGTGACGTCATAGAAGAGGCACGTTTCTTGGCAATACTTCGAAGCACGTCCTCCGACGGGTTGGCGCCACCTTCGTAGGCTTCCAGAAAATCCAGTAATTCCTCACGGTAGGCATAATAATCGGGATGGGCCAGCAGGTTGTCCCGTGTGCGTGGACGTGGCAGTTGCACCGACATGATATTGCCGACACGTGCTTGCGGGCCATTGGACATCATGACGACACGATCAGCCAACAAAATAGCCTCATCGACATCATGTGTGACGCAGATGGCCGTCAACTCAGTCTGCGACCAGACTTCCATCAAAACGTCCTGAAGCTCCCATCGGGTAAGGCTGTCCAACATACCAAACGGCTCATCAAGCAGCAGTAGTTTGGGTGACAACGCGAATGCCCGCGCGATACCCACACGCTGCTGCATGCCATTGGACAGTGCTGACGCTTTACGATGCATAGCATCGGCAAGACCCACACGCTCAAGGTAGTGCTCAACGGTATCGCGTCTTTCACCCGCACTGGCATTCGGAAAAACCCGCTCAACACCCAACAAGACATTTTCACTGGCAGTCAACCAGGGCATCAGTGAAGGTGCCTGAAACACCACGGCCCGGTCAGGACCGGCATCGGTAATATGTTTGCCGTCGAGCACAATACCCCCTGAGGAGATGGGGTTAAGACCTGCGGCCATCGACAATACGGTCGACTTACCGCAACCCGAATGCCCAATCAGAGTGACAAACTCACCTTTAGAGACACTGAGTTCGAAGTCCTTCACAACCGTCAACGGCCCATCAGGTGTGGGGTAAGTTTTACCGGTTTGACTGAACTGCAAATACCGATCGTCTTTGGTGGCTTTATGATCCGCTATGCCTTCCGCGTTATCAGCGCTTGCTGGCAGTTCGGTTATATAAGGTGTTGCCCACCGCTGAACCGCCGACTTGTCCAATGCCTGTGCGACATTGATCGGCACAATGTTGGGCAATGGCGTTTCGCCTGCACCGGGTTCGTTGTTGTGCTGTTCATTCAATGACAACAAATACCGGGTGATTGTCGCTCGCAACCGGATAAACTCCGGATCCGAATTCATCGCGCCTCTGTCTCTGGGTTTTTGCAGGGTGACGTCAAAAGCTCTGCCGAGTGTCGCCGAGGGTCCGGGCGTCATGGCGATCACACGATCCGCCAATAACAACGCCTCATCCACATCATTGGTGATCAACACAATCGTGCTTTTGCTGTGGCGAGATATATCGGCAAGTTCATCCTGTAGCCTTGCACGCGTCAGCGCATCCAGTGCAGACAAAGGTTCATCCAACAACAGCACCTCAGGCTTCAGAGCCAGTGCGCGTGCGACCGCCACCCGTTGTCTCATGCCACCGGACAGTTCTGCCGGTTTGCGACCGGCAGCGTGCTCCAGCCCCACCAGATTAATGTAGTCATTCACCCGTTTGTTACGTTCTGAGGCAGACAACCCGGTTGCAACGCTGTCAACCGCCAACGCAATATTGCCGCGTACTGACAGCCATGGCATTAACGAATACGACTGAAACACCACACCGCGTTCCGGTGACGGGCCGGTAATTTCCCTGTCACGAAACAGGGCAGCGCCACGGTCGGGTGGCTGTAGACCCGCCAAAATGGAAATCAGTGTCGTTTTACCGGCTCCCGAAAAACCGACAATGGCGACAAACTCACCGTCCCTGACACTGAGATTAACGTCTGTGAGCACAGGATTCGTATCAGTGCCCTGGCCGTAAGATAGCGCAACATCACTTAACTGAAGCACCGGAGATTGTGTTGTATTCACGTCTCGTCTCCTAGCGGTTGGCGGTAAACGTAAAGGCACTCTGTAGCGTGTACATCACCCGATCCAGCAGAAACCCAATCAAGCCTATCGTGATTACTGCCAACATGATTCTGGCGAGTGAGTCAGAGGAACCATTTTGAAATTCGTCCCACACAAACTTTCCCAAACCCGGATTTTGGGCGAGCATCTCAGCCGCGATCAACACCATCCAGCCCACACCGAGCGACAGACGCAAACCGGTAAAGATCAACGGTAATGCAGAAGGCAGTACCACTTTGGTGATGGACTTAAACGTGGATAATCTCAGCACGCGGCTCACGTTCATCAGATCTTTATCGACCGATGCCACACCCAACGCTGTGTTTATGAGTGTTGGCCACAGAGAACACAATGTCACTGTGATTGCCGATATCACCAGAGACTTCGGAAACCAGTCACTCGGTGCGGTATATAACGCAGAGACCACCATGGTTACTATAGGTAACCATGCCAGTGGCGACACCGGCTTGAAAATTTGTATCAGCGGATTAAGCGCACCATTAAACGACTTTGACAAACCGCAGGCTATCCCCATCGGTATCGCGATAACGGTTGCGATCAAGAAACCGACAGCAACAGTGAACAGTGACGTCCAGATCTGATCGAGATACGTAGGCTTACCGGTATACACGCGTTCTTTGACCTTGTCGGCGTTACCGGCGGCGATCAACTTTTCATTGCGTGCAGCCTGACGTTCATAAAACGCTATCTCTTTCTCGCCCTCTCTTTGATGATCGTCCCACAACACACCCACCTGCTCGGCTACCTGCACAGGCCCCGGGATGACACCAAGAGAGGTTTTTACCTGTGGTGCAAGAGCCGCCCATAACCCCAGAAACACAGCAAGACCCAGCACTGGAATAAAGAGCCTATGACGCAATTCGGCCAACTGCACCGACAGACTCTCTCCAGCCGCTATTCTGAAAAACGGCGATACCCACCCCAACCCAATGGTTTCGAACGCATCAGCGATTCTATTGAGACCCCGTTTTACGTTGGAGTCAGCCGATGGCATAACGCTACCCGATGCAGTTGCCTCAGACATATGCACTATCCTTATTTAAGTTGTCTATCAGAAAATTGCGGATAAAGGCCGTTAGTTACTGCCGAGCGTAACGTCTTTTTTTAATCCAATTTCAAGGGATTCGAGATAGGCATTAGGTGCCATACCGTCGTAAGTGATGCCATCAATGAACGCATTGGTCGGGTCTTTGTAACCGGTGGTCTCCCACGGAAAATCCGTCTCCTCGACATAACCTTCGTCGACAAGCAGGCGTGCAGCATTGAGATAGATCTGTGGCTGATAGACTGACTTGGCAACATCAAAGTACCAGTCATCTTCTTTATGGTCCGTGATTTGTCCCCAACGACGCATTTGCGTCAGGTACCAGATGGCGTCTGAATAATAGGGGTATGTGGCGTAATATCGGTAAAACACATTGAAGTCAGGAATGTCCCGAACATCACCTTTTTCAAATTCAAAGGTACCGGTCATGGACGCAGCAATAACCTCTTCGTCAGCACCCACGTACTCTGAGCGCGATAGAATTTCCACGGCTTCTGCACGGTTCGCATTATCGTTTTCATCAAGCCACTTGGCTGCGCGAATTAGCGCTTTGGTCAGTGCCAGCGTTGTATTGGGATTCTCATCAACAAATGATTTGGTCAGACCAAATACTTTTTCCGGATTGTTTTTCCAAATCTGATAATCAGTGATGACCGGCACTCCTATGCCTTTTGCCACTGCCTGTTGATTCCACGGCTCACCCACGCAATAGCCCAGTATGGTCCCGGCTTCAAGTGTTGCTGGCATCTGTGGCGGCGGTGTAACAGACAAAAGTACATCGGCATCAATTTGCCCCGACGTATCCGAACTGGAGTAGAAACCAGGGTGTAACCCACCTGACGCGAGCCAATACCGCAGCTCGTAATTGTGGGTAGACACCGGAAACACCATGCCCATATTAAACGGCTTACCCTCATCAAGGTACTGCTCCACCACAGGTTTCATCGCAGAGGCACTGATCGGGTGTATCGGTTTACCGCTATCGTCGTGCGGTATATGCGGCTTCATTGCGGCCCAAATATCATTGGACACCGTAATACCGTTACCGTTTAGGTCCATTGAAAATGGCGTAACGATATGAGCTTTGGTACCAAAACCTATCGTCGCTGCTAATGGCTGCCCTGCCAGCATATGCGCACCATCGAGCTCACCGGTAATGACGCGGTCAAGGAGCACCTTCCAGTTGGCCTGCGGTTCCAATGTGACATACAAACCCTCATCTTCAAAGTAACCGTTTTCATACGCAACTGCCAGTGGCGCCATATCGGTTAATTTGATAAAGCCAAACTTAAGCTCGTCTTTCTCTACATCCAGCATCACCGTCTCTGCAGCGCTCAGAAACGAGCTGCACAATAATGTGGCCAGAAACAGGCTTGCGCACCGTTTTGGCGCGCACGATGACAGTGACTTTACTCTTCCTGTGAATAGTTGATAAAACTGAACCGACATACGTTAAACTCCAGCAGCTTGAATGTTCGTGTGTGCCAAAGCATATAAAAAAGAGAGGCCGATGCCTCCTGCTGAATTTGCAGCAACGTGCTGCATATTTTTCATCACGTATCTTACAAAAGATGTTTAACCCTTAAACGATGCGACATCTCATAACATTAAAGTACATCGATGCTGTCGCTCGGGCGGGCTCCATTCGTAAAGCAGCTGATAAAATGTCTATTACCTCAACGGCATTAAACAGACGAGTGCTGGCAATGGAAGAAGATTTGGGTGTCTCTATTTTCGAGAGAATCCCGAATGGCGTCAGACTCAGCACAGCCGGTGAATTGCTGATCAAGCATATAAGGGCTCAACTCTCTGACATCGAGCGCATACAGACTCAGATTGCTGACCTTAAAGGTGTACGACGCGGTCACATTAAGATTGCCAGTGGTCAGGCAGCAATGACCGAGCTGCTCCCGGAGCTCCTGACCGACTACCGTCATCAATACCCGGCGGTGACCTTCGAGGTCATGGTCTGCAACCGACACGACTCAGAAAAATTGCTGGCTGACTACTCAGCAGACATTGCCATTGTGTTCGAGACTGTCAAGCACGTACATTTTCATTCGTTAATTGACATACCACAACAACCCCATGTGGTTTGTAGCGCAGCCCACGAACTCTCCGGCCTTGACACGATTAGACTCAGCCAGTGTCTTGACTTCCCGCTGGCACTGCCTACACCCAATAATGGTCTGCGTCTGATGCTCGACAGAGTGGTTCACAAAAACGGCGGCATACTCTCTCCGTCTATTCAATCAGACAACTACGATTTTCTGAACCGCTGCCTGTGCGATAACAACACACTGTCTTTTCAACTTCCTATCGCTATGCCCAGCGACCGCGCCTCGTTACAGGACAAGGGCCTGTGCGCCATCCCGATTGACCGTCGTGATGTGCCGGCAGGCTATTTGAGCGTAGGACAGTTGCGTGGCAGAACCCTGCCGGTCGCTGCAGCCCGGTTTATCGATACACTGGCTAATGTATTGGAGACAAGATTCGGTAGTGCATGATACCGACGGCAAGCAACCCTTCAGTCTGATTTTATTCCGCCTTTATACTCTGTATTAACACGTTTTTTACGCTGTTCTCATCGGTTTTCGATATCGCTGTTGTAGTATATTAATGCACAGTTTCATCACCTGCAGACCCGAATGACAGTATCGAATACCACCGCTGACATTGCGATAACAAACCGCGCCTCTACGAAAGCCGCTGACCCCACAGCAATCAACGATACAGGCAGCATGCATCGCATCGTGATCGTAGGTGGTGGTGCTGGCGGACTGTCTCTGGCCTGCCGCCTTGGCAGAAAATTTCGGCGAAACCGATCTGTCGAGGTTGTTTTGGTTGATCAGCGCCCAACCCATCTTTGGAAACCGTTATTGCACGAGGTAGCAACCGGCTCTCTCGATGGCAACCATGATGCGGTCAGCTATATCAGCCTTGCCCGTAAAAACAGCTTTCGATTTATGCTCGCAGCGCTCGATAACATAAATACCACAGACAATATTCTTGATCTTTCCATGACCTATGGTGAGCAACCCAACGAAAAGCGATCCCGGACACTGCGATTCAACCAGCTTGTGATCGCTATTGGTAGTTTAAGTAATGACTTTGGCATTCAAGGCGTGGCCGAGCATGCCATTTTTCTTGATGGACGTCCCCAGGCAGAGTATTTTCACCAACTATTTGTGTCACACCTGCACCGGATTAACAATCAGCCACCCCACAGCGATATGGTGCTGTCGGTGGTTATTGTTGGTGGCGGGGCCACCGGCGTGGAACTGGCCGCTGACCTCCACAGCGTTGCATCGCAGCTTGAGGAGTTCGGGTTCCCGACCTTTAGCCAAGACAAACTCCGTGTCAGTGTGCTCGAAGCCAGTGACCGACTACTTGCACAGTTACCTGCACGGATCAGTGCGTCAGTCAACGAAGAACTGGCGGCACTGGGCGTTAACGTGTGTACCGGGGCAATGGTCACCGAAATCACAGACACTGAAGTGATCACTGCGGATGGAGACCGCTTCCCCACCGACCTCAGTGTTTGGGCGGCTGGCATCAGGGCACCTGAGGTTCTGACAACATCAGGCCTTGCGGTTGACGGGCTGGGCCGCGTAAAAACCAATCAACAATTAACGTTACCGGATTGCAGCCACGTCTTTGTGATTGGAGACTGTTGTCATTGTCCTATGGAAAACACCGACAAGGTCGTGCCGCCGCGCGCGCAATCTGCACACCAGATGGCAGCACTGACCTATCGAAATGTCATCAATCAGTATCGACAAAAACCGTTACAGACATTTACTTACCGTGACTATGGTTCGTTGGTCAGTTTAAGTCAGTACTCAACCGTTGGTAACCTGATGGGCAATCTGATGCGCGGCAGCCTGTTTATAGAAGGGTGGATCGCACGGCTGGTCTACCGGCTGTTATACCGACGTCACCAGAGCGCCGTGCATGGTGTTTTTGCAACCGCACTGATCATACTCGGCGATATCATTCATCGGAGGACACACAGTCACCTGAAACTGCACTAGCACGTAGAGATGCCCACGCCTGACCAAGCAGGCCCAGTGCTCTTGCTCCACATCGTCCGTGGTGGCAGCGGGACAATGAAAGGCGTTGTCTGTATAACAAGCGCCATGCGTACAACAGCGCTTAGTTTATAAAAACTCCAGGGTTATAAAAACCTCAGGGTTATAAAAACCTCGGGCTATAAAAACGGCAGGCGTATCAAGGTGCGGATCTACAGCAACCCATCAACAGTGAGACGGCTGTGATACCGCCTCACCACAGTGATGTCGTTACGCCGCGTTGATAGTAGCGAGAGTCTGGTCCAGCGATTTGACGGTTCGGTCAATGTTTTTCAGTTTGTCCAAACCAAACAGCCCCAGTCGAAACGTTTTGAAATCATCGCCCTCGTCACACATGAGGGGCACACCCGCTGCGACCTGCATACCGGCTTCCATAAACACTTTACCGTTTTGAATGGCCGGATTATCGGTATAACAAACAATAACACCGGGCGCTTCAAAGCCTGGCGCTGCAACGCTGTTAAATCCATAGCTGCTCAGCAACTGTCGCACTTTGTTACCCAGTTCCTGCTGGCATTCGTGGACTTTTTGCAGCCCAAACTCGGCGGTCTCAAGCATAACGTCACGAAAGACGCGTAATGATTCTGTTGGCATCGTGGAGTGGTAGGCATGCGCACCTGATTCATAGGTTTCCATAATGCTCAGCCATTTCGCAAGATCAACCGCAAAACTGTTACTCTGCGTATCGTCAATGCGTAGACGCGCCAGTTCGCTTAACATCACCAACCCACAACACGGTGGGCCACTCCAGCCTTTTTGCGGTGCGCTGATCAGGATATCGACCCCGGTTTTTTTCATATCAACCCAAATGGTGCCCGACGCGATGCAGTCGAGTACCATGAGTCCGCCTACCTCGTGCACGGCGTCAGCGACCGCTTTGATATAGTCGTCGGGGAGAATCATACCGGCTGACGTCTCTACATGCGGTGCAAATACGACGGCGGGTTTCTCGGCTTTAATACTGTTGACAACCTCGTCTATCGGCATGGGCGCAAACGGAACCTGTGACTGAGGCACCTGCTCCGATACGGCCTCGTTAGACGCAACACGACTTGCCTTGTGCACCACCGTACTTGCCGGTAATTGCGTGGCATCGAAAATTTGCGACCATCGATAACTGAACCAGCCATTTCGGATGACCATACAGTGTTGGTCACCGGCAAACTGACGCGCCACCGCTTCCATACCGAACGTACCGCTGCCCGGCACAACCACCGCACTGTGGGCGTTGTAGGTCTCTTTGAGTATACGACTGATATCCCGCATGACCCCTTGAAAACCGGCAGACATGTGGTTGAGTGCACGATCGGTGTAGACCACCGAATATTCCAACAACCCACCCGGGTCGACGTCTTGAAGTAAAGCTGACATGCTTGTTTCCGTAAGATTAAAAATTAAAGCGGTGAATCATGCAGATATCTGCGTGATCGGCATAACCGGTGACAGCGCGGTATCAGCTGTATGCTTGAATGCTCCGATCGTGGATTCAAGCGCCGACATACCCGACGGTACGTCCAGCGACACACCGAGAGACTGCATACTGGAGCCAAGCGCGTGCAGCGTTCTGAAAATATTATGTGCCCGACTTTGCTCACCCATCTGTCCTATACGAACAATGTCAGTCCCAAAAGATCCCGAAATCTCTACACGGTAAACCGACGACATGTGATCCAGTAACGCAGCGCTCTCCAGACCGGATGGCAAATTGATCCCGACAACTGAATTCAACCGGTGCGCCTCGGCAACTGACAGTGTCAGGCCCATGCCCTCTATACCGGCTTGCAGTGCCTTCGAGGACCGCAAATGTCGCGCAAATCGCTTGGGTAGCGTCTCGTTACACACCAGACGCAACGCTTCATGGAGCGCAAGCACGCCAGACACCGGCGCCGTGTAATGATACGACTTACCGTACCAAAATCGGTTGGCCAACTGCGCATCGAGACACCAATGCCGCATTGGCGTTTTGCGCTCCAGCGTGCTTTGCCATGCCCGTGGCGAGAACGCTATCAGCGATACACCCGGAATAGACGACAGCCCTTTTTGACCACCGGTAATGACGGCATCAATACCCCACGCGTCCATTTCCAGAGGCATGGTGCTGAGTGTGCAGACGGCGTCGACAATAATGAGACAGTCGTGCTCACGTGCCAGACGACAAATTTCCGGCAGTGTGTGATTACACACGGTATTGGACGTTTCCCCTTGCACAATCGTTAATACCCTTGGCCGGTGGGTCTCGATATGCACCTTGACGTCCTCCACACTGACCGCCTGTTCGCCACTGACCTGCAACCGAATCACGTCAGCACCAGCGCGCTCTGACATCTCCGCCAAACGGTTACTAAAGTACCCGTTACAAACGGACAATACGACATCACCCGGCTCGACAAGGTTAACAACCGCCATCTCCATCGCCGCAGAACCGGGGCCTGCAACCCCTAATATGCGTGCATGTTCGCTCTGGAACACATAAGACGACATTCGTTTCACTTGCTCGACAATCTGGCTCATCGTCGAACCGAGGTGGTTGATGACAATTGAATTGGCGGCGGCAACGCGAGCTGGAATGGGAACGGGCCCTGCCCCCATCATTAGTAAGGGCTCTTCGGGCAGCAGGCCATCGAGTGGACTGATGCCGATTGGTGGACCGATATCTTCTGTCGAACCCGGTTCTTTATTCGCACCGGAGCCTTTACTGGCACAAGGGCCTTTATTAGCACCAGGGCTATTAGCACCAAGGCTATTAGCACCAGGGCTTTTGGCAGAAATGGTGTCGGCTGGCGAGATAACGCCTGCAGGTGAGTTGATCCCGGTTGTCACAATAAAGCTCCCTTGATCTGTGGTTCGGTTATTGTTCGCCAAAAAATCACGATACGCCTTCGATAAAACTGCAGCTACGATGGCCAGCCTTGTTTACAAGTCCGGTTATAGGACCGGTTGAACACCACTCGCGTTATGAGGCTTGATGATCTTTGATGGGAACGTAATGATAACCCAAAACAGCAGCGTTCAAAAAAGCTTCACTATTCACGCACGGGTGATACTCGGGAGAAGCCTCGGGGATACCGGGGTCATGCCTCGGTGATGCCTCGATGATGTTTTTTAGGGGGGGAGGAACAAGCAAAGGATACGCGGAGACCGCGCGGTAGCGATCAGTCTTTAGGTGGCTCGATTGGGCAGGACCGACGCGCCGACCAAGTAAGGATCGAAGTCGCGACCCAAGCGGTTTCCGGTGGTGAGCAGGGTCGTGCGCCACTCTGACGGGCTTCAGGCCCCCGCTGCAATTGCTTTGCGCGGATCATAGAAAGGCTTTTCAACAACAGTGGCAGTCACGTGGCCGCCGGGCATGGCCACTTCGACTACTGTGCCGATAGACGCTGAACGCGATTCAACCATCGCCAGAGCAATGTTGCGCTGTAACCGCGGCGAATAAACAGCCGATGTCACTTTTCCGATGGGCATGGCATTGCGGATAATTGGCCAAAATGACGTATTGGGACCGGCCAACGGCTCACCGGTTATTTCAAGACCTACCTGTTGTCGAGTCACGCCAGTGTCCTGGAGCGTCTGTAGCGCCTCTCTCCCAATGAACCGGGTATCGGCATCCAGATCGACCAGCCGATCCAGACCCAACTCGAACGGGTTTGTGCTGCTATCCATATCGGCATGGTACGACAGCATACCGCCTTCAATTCGGCGGATCGTCGAAGTGTGTCCGGCTGACAGACCAAACGGTCGACCGGCATCCATGATAGCTTCCCACAGCTCATCACCACGCGAACCATCCCGCAAGTACAGCTCATAGCCCAACTCGCTGGACCAGCCGGTTCTGGATACAATCAGTGGAATGCCATTGAGTTCTTTTTCTTCCAGCCAGTAATAACGCAACTCACTGATGCTGTCGCCAAACAGCGCTTTCATAATGTTGCCTGACTGCGGCCCCTGCAATTGCAACGGCGATACATCAGGCTCTTTGATCGTCACATCGAGTCCCGAGTGAATCGCGACGCCCTGCGCCCACAGCAGAATATCGTTATCAGCCAGAGACAGCCAATAGTGGTTTTCGCCCAGCCGGAGCAAGACAGGATCATTTAATATGCCGCCATCAGCATTGGTGATCAGTACATATTTGCACTGGCCAACCGCACACGCTGACAGATTTCGAGGCGTCAGCAATTGCGTGAACAGCTGGGCATCCGGGCCGGTGATTTCGACCTGCCGCTCTACTGCCACATCACACAGTATGGCTCGCTCAACGAGGTTCCAAAAATTTTGCTCAGGGTCACCAAAGTCACGAGGGATGTACATATGGTTGTACACCGAAAACCCCGTTGCGCCCCAACGGACAGTGGCGTCAAAATAGGGTGACTTTCGAATTTGCGTACCAAAACCAACACTGTCTGACTGTGTCATAGATGCGTCTTTGCCGTAGATTTAGGGTAATTCAAACGACCAGTCTAATCGCGTGAGTCTGTACTCAGCTATCATCAGAACGGCATTAACTGCCGAAAACAATCCATCGCGCACCCCTAAACAAACGTTTAACGCACAGTAAAACGCACGATAGGCCCGGCAGTACTATTGCAGACGGCTTATCAAATAACTGCCGTTACCGGCAAAGACACGAACATACTCGTCATGGAACGTATCGATCACTGATTTACCGACCTCCGGTAGTCTTGTCAGGGTTGAGACCCAATCGCTGTAAGCCGGAAACTCAATGGTGTCGTACAGTGTGACGGCCTCCGACAAAATTTTCTCTCGCATAAACAACGGCGCGTAAGACGAGTCGACCAATGAAAAATTGGCGCCATTAAAAAACGGACCATCCCGCTGTGTGCGCTGCAACTCTTTTTCAAGAATACCAATCTGTTTTCGGTATTCGGGCAGATGTTCGTCGACACCAGCGTAGTCCTTGGCTGTCGTCAGTCGATACTGCACACCAAGCAGGTTGGAACCAAACTCAATCCATGCTCGGTTATGCGCTCGTTGCAGAGGGTCGGTTGGCATCAA
>CALDUO010000026.1 GCA_937923745.1 uncultured Granulosicoccaceae bacterium | reverse complement strand
TGCAATTTCGTTGTTGAGCAGTTGTTGGGTGGATGCAATGGATAATTCGCCCTGAATTTTGATACAAACAACAGCGCGAATGACCGAACTGACCAGTATAGCGCCAACCCAGACAGTGAGCGCTTTGGCATTGGTGTGATCGGATAGCGCCCACAGATAGACAGTACCCGAAACCATCACGAGTATCAGTGATACCTGCGACTGATAAGAGCGCAGGTGTTGCGATTGCTGAAGCACCTCGCGCTCGAATCGGTCGCCATCAATCTGTGCAGCGGTGGTCCCGCTGATCAATTCCGAGAGCCGGTTGATGAACGAGCGGTTTATAACGGCCATAGCGTTATGAGTATATTTATCGTGGTCATCAGGCCGGTATGTTTTCGGATAAGGCAGGTACTCTAACGATAACCGGGTTGTCAGGGTCACTGTCGACACCGTCGGCATCAAAGCTTCTGATCAACAACGTATCATCTGATTGTATATCGAGCCGCGTGAACTGTTGATAACGGGGTGACAACAGTCGTTGCGTGAACGTCATGGTCAGTGGATTGTCGGGCCAAGACAGGGTTTGTGTGTGACCCCAGTCGTAGTCG
The DNA here is from genome assembly GCA_937923745.1 of uncultured Granulosicoccaceae bacterium. Lineage (GTDB taxonomy): Bacteria > Pseudomonadota > Gammaproteobacteria > Granulosicoccales > Granulosicoccaceae > CALDUO01. Next base: position 2,794 of record CALDUO010000026.1, on the reverse strand, counting down.
TTGGGGTCGGCATTGGCAAAGGGTATTGGCGCGTACAACCCGGATGCAGTGATACTGGTTATGGTGGTGTCGCGATCGCGACACTGCAGGTGTATTTCGGCGATGGATGAAAAGTGCGGGTCGCCTGACAACCAGACAATGTGCGCATTGGGAGCCTCACGATGCACCAGTTCGGTCAGCTGACACAACGCACCCGGATATCCGTTCATGTCGTCATTGTGGTGATACAGCGCCGGGTGTTTAACCAGTGAGCGTGACACAGGCGCGAGCGGTGAGCCAGAGGCTATAAACAGGATACGTTGCTGGCGGTTATTCATCAGCCAACGTTTAAACGCTTCAGTCTGTGCTGGCTGACCAAACAAGGCACTTGCGTTATCACGCGGCAGTGGTACGCGCTCAAAGCGTGTATCAAAACAAAAGAACGGATACCCAAGCCGTTCAAATTGGTGCCACAACGTTTGTGAGCCGGTGTGCAGGTTTACTGGTGTACCGGCTGCGTGCGTATCGGCCACCTGTGCGTCTGCAGACTGCAGTGTGTTTGAGGGTGCTATCGCAATGGCGGGTGCGAGAGAGTGTCTTACTGCCGCGACAGCAGATTCTTCACCGCTGACTTCACTGTGTGTCGCGCTGGCATCTGGTTGCATCAACACAGCGTGTTGTTGAAAAAACCACGCCTCACGTTGTGCATAGTCAAATTCGTCCTCAGCCGGGTTGGTCTCATCGTGACTGTTGATCGTGGCGAGGCCTGAGTAGTTGTCATGGATGGCATGATCATCAACCACCATGTGGGTCGGTACACTGGCCATCACCTGTTTCATAAACGGTCCGTTAAATGCCATACGGTATCGTTCGCGGAACCGCTCATAATGCGGATTTGGATCGAACAGATTAGCGCTGGCGTCGGCGTAAATTTGATCGCCCAACAGCATCAATAAATCGACACCAGACTCTATCGTGCCGTCAACGTGCTGTTGAATGCCCTGAAAGACGCGATCAGAGTTATATCGCTCAAACGTAGTACCGGGGTGCAGGCACGAACCCAGCGCCAGGGACAGTTTGGTGCTGCGCCTGTCTGTCGCCAAAGCGTTATTTTTAACGCTAAACTCCCGGCAAAACCATGGCATTGTGTGCAGGCTCAGTGTGTCGCTGTTGTACGGGGTGCGGTCGCGATGGGTGCGAATCAGCGCTGCGGTCTCAAGGCTTGCATCACTCACAGCCGGCTCGTCAGTGAGGTGATAACGTGGCATTGCCCCCCGCGATTGCACCAGCGGGTGCCATGGCTCGACACTTACGGCGTCTTTAATGCTGGTTGGGTCCGTTAGATCGTACAACCAAAAACGACCCTGCGCCGGTGTACTTTGGGTGGCGTGGCCCCTGACATCACGTTGTTGCGATGCCACGGGCTGATTACCCGACTGCGTCAGCCTCAGATCGGTTGCGAGCCAGGTGGCATAGTCTTCGGTCTCTCCCCAGACTCTGATCGAGTCATTGCTGACATGCGACAGTATCGGGCCGGTCATTAACCGTTTGGGCCCATCGACCGATGAGCGTGGATCGTCATCGTGTCGGATCGAGCGACTCTGGTAGTGCGCCGAGAACTGTTTAAAGTGCGCTTTGATATCAGGAATGGGAGATTCCGAGTGCCGTGAATTATGCAACACAGGCTCTATGGCAGCGTGTGCATGTGCCGCCTGATAAAAACGATCGAGTGCCGGACCAATATCCTGAGTGGCGGTCTTGCCGAAAATAACATCCATGTGACCATAGTTGTCATAAGTGTCCAGCCACACGCCATGATCGGCATATGCTGTCTGCCAGTTATCGGGCATCGCGTCGGCAGTGTCTTCATCGGAGAGCTGATCAGTGTAAAAACGATGCTCGGTTAGCAGGCGTGCCGATAGTCTGGAAGATTCAATATCGAAAACGGTATTTTTACGGCCGTGTACAAACAGCGTCGGGAATGTCCAGTAACGTTGCAATGCTGCACTGGTGACATATTCGTTCCGGCCTTCATGACCGACCAGACGCTGACGTCGTTCAGACAATAATATTTGTTGTATCACCGCGATCGGCACTGGCCCGATCATGCTGGCAAACAGTTTTTGTAATTTTGGTGTGATGTTGTCGTGGTTCCACTGCTGGCCCCAGAACATCGTGTAGCGGTAATACACATAACGCGCGAAGCCCGGCCCCCGTTTGTCGAATGCGTGACTCAAAAAACGCCACGCCCGACGCTCGGTCTCGTCAATGCTGGCTGTCGCGACCCGATCTGCCATCATCTCGAATACTTCCGTCTCTTTGTGCAGCCGGGGTTCTACCAGATCAACAACATCCAGATCTTTCATCATCGCCCACAGGTTTTCGCGTGTACGGTTGGCCTTGGATGCATACACCCATGGCGTCACAGCATGAGGGACCAGTGACGCGAGCATGGATTCTGCCGGGTTATCGGGTTGTTGTAATTTGCCGGACAGTACAGCCATCGACATAGCACCAGCGCCAATGCAATGCGAGAACACATGAACCTGACGCGCCCGCGTGGCAGGGTCGCGTGCGGTATTAATGGTTTGATAAACAGACGCTACCGACCAAACCAGATCTTCAAGTGCGATTTGGTCCCAGGTATGTGCCGGATCAACGGTTAATTGTGTGTTGGCACTGACTCGATGATCAACGATCCAGACCTGATAGCCTTTTGACAGGAAATACTGCGTGTAATTTTCATTGATCGTGTCGGTCCAGAAGACCTCCGAGCTATGGGCAAGCCCGTGTACCAACAATAGTGCAGGATGCT
>CALDUO010000025.1 GCA_937923745.1 uncultured Granulosicoccaceae bacterium | reverse complement strand
GAGGCCGCAGGGGGCTGTGGCCTCGTTTTCGGCGACGAACACCTATTCCCAACTTCTGATCTCACCGGTGTCGATGTGCACGAAGTCGGATCGTTTGTAGTAACCAATGCCGCCACGCGCCAGCTTCAGTGCTGTTTGCTGAAGATTGCGGGTGGGTTTCCCCGGGATTCGGAAATCGATAGCGCGCCCCAGTATGTGCATACTGTTTTTCGCTACCCCTGAGGAGCGTTTACGCAGCATTTCGTTCGTCTGGCGAGACCGGTAACCACTGAGTATTTGAATGCGTTCGGTGGTGTCTTGCCGCACATAAATGTCGTGCAGGTAGTCAATGACTTCCCGATCCATCATCATGATTTCGTTTGCACGGAAATCGCGCATGATATTGCTTAGCTTAGCCAACCCGTCTTCGAGGTACTCACCGTTATGCCAGTACACGACCTCGGCTTTCTCGCGCGTATGGATATTGACAACCCTCAAAAGACGACTCTCGTCTTTGCCCTGCCACACGGGTTTTGGGTCGATGGTGGGTCGCTTGCCGGCAGGAATGGCCGGTGTCGCGAGTGCGCTGGAGATAATGCCAGGTGCCACACTGAGTGCTGCGACCGCCGCGGCGCCCTGGATGCCTGTTTTGGCGAGTCGCAGGATGTTTCTTCGTCCGGCCGAGTGCTCGGCAAGGATTGGTTTTGGAGCCATAGTTGATATTCACGCTAGTTATTGCAGTGCTTGTCTTTGCAAGCACCGGCTGCCCGAAGGCAGTCTCACCCTGTCACTATTGTGTCACAACATGAAAAAAAATACACGCGTTAACGCTATGGAATTAACGCGCAGAACCTACACGTACAGCACCTTTACGATTTCGTATTCTTTGACCCCACCGGGCGTATCGACACCAACGTCATCACCCTCAAGCTTGCCGATAAGCGCTTTGGCCACCGGAGATCCGAACGAGATTTTGCCACTTTTGAGGTCAGCCTCGTCGTCACCGACAATCTGGTAGACGATCTCTTTATCCGTGTCGAGATCCAATAATGTCACGGTTGACCCGAACACAACCTTGCCGTTGGCCGCCAGCGATGTGACATCGATGACCTGAGCATTTGACAGCTTTCCCTCGATGTCCTTGATGCGACCTTCAATAAAACCCTGCTGCTCCCGCGCCGCGTGATACTCAGCGTTTTCCTTTAGGTCGCCGTGTTCGCGTGCCTCGGCAATTGCCTGAATAACCTCTGGCCGCTGAACGGTTTTGAGATCAACAAGCTCATCTCTCAGTGACTTCTCGCCACCTACCGTCATTGGATATTTCATACTATAAGATGCTCCGGGACTACTGCGTCCCTGTTAACGGTGTTCGGTATACGCGGGGCATTCACCCGGACAGCAAATCGCCCAGGCTGTGTACAGTCTGGAGGTTATGTTGCGCAATCGCATGGCATGTCGCCTCAGCGCCCGCCAGTGTTGTAGTGTAGGTGACTTTTCTGGCCAATGCGTGGGTTCTGATGTACACGCTATCCTCGACCGCCTGCCTCCCTTCAGTGGTATTGATAATCAGGTCAACCTCGTTGTTGATTATCCGGTCTGCGATATTCGGCCGCCCCTCTTTCAGTTTATTCACCCGCTCGCACGGCAGGCCTGCCTCTGTCAGCCCTCGGTGCGTACCCTCAGTCGCCAGCAGCTCAAAACCAAGACTGTTTAACTGACGCGCGATCGGCACCACCGACTGATGGTCTCGCTGGCGAACACTGATAAACGCCCGCCCGCGCGTGGGGATGTTCACCGAGCTTGCCAACATAGCTTTGGCGAACGCCTCCGGAAATGACCGACCCGTGCCCATGACTTCACCGGTTGATTTCATTTCGGGCCCGAGCACCGGGTCAACACCCGGAAATTTTACGAACGGAAATACCGATTCCTTGACCGCAAAAAATGTCTGCGACATCCGCCCATGCCATATCGTCGAATCACCGATGGCCGTCCGGGCCTGCCCGGTCTCTGCCAATTGATCGCGCAGGGAGACGCCAGCCATACAGCGCGCTGCTATCTTGGCAAGTTGGAGTCCTGTTGCTTTGGACACAAACGGCACCGTCCGTGACGCTCTGGGGTTCACTTCGAGCACATAGATAGTATCGCCCTGAATCGCAAACTGTGTGTTCATCAGACCCTTTACCGATAACGCCATCGCCATTTTCAGGCAATGCTCACTGAGTGTCTGTTGGATCTGCGGTGACAGCGAGTGCGGCGGCAGCGAGCACGCAGAGTCCCCGGAATGAACGCCCGCCTGTTCAATGTGCTCCATAATGCCACCGACCAGAATATCAGTGCCATCACAGACGATATCGACATCGACCTCAACGGCATCATCCAGAAAACGATCCAGTAATACCGGCGCATCATTAGAGACCTTAACAGCGGTACGCATATAACGATTCAGGTCTTGCTGATCATGCACAATTTCCATGGCCCTCCCTCCCAGCACATAGGAGGGCCGCACGACCAACGGAAATCCCAGAGCGTCAGCTTGTAGCAACGCCTCGTCAACCGTGCGTACCGTGGCATTTGGTGGCTGCTGCACATTGATTTGCTGCAGCATTTGCTGGAAACGCTCGCGGTCCTCAGCAAGGTCTATGGAATCCGGGGTCGTACCGATGACCGGCGCACCGTACCGCTCCAGTGCCTGTGCCAGTTTTAGCGGTGTCTGCCCGCCGAATTGCACAATCACGCCGGCCGGTTTCTCAAGCTCTATAATTTCGATCACGTCTTCGAGCGTCAACGGCTCAAAATACAGTCGGTCAGAGGTATCGTAATCGGTGGACACTGTTTCCGGATTGCAGTTGACCATGATGGTTTCAAAGCCATCATCACGCATGGCAATAGCGGCATGCACACAACAGTAATCAAATTCGATACCCTGACCGATACGGTTGGGGCCGCCACCGAGCACCATAATCTTCTGGCGATCAGTGGGCGCAGCTTCACATTCCTCTTCGTAGGTTGAATACAAATAGGCAGTGTCGCTGGCGAACTCGGCAGCGCAGGAATCTACGCGTTTGTACACCGGATGCACACGCAACTCGTGTCGTTTTTCGCGAAACGCTGTCTCAGTTGTATTTAATAACTGAGCCAGCCGAACATCAGAGAAGCCTTTTCTTTTTGCCGCAAGTATGTCTGCACGGGTTAATGATGCCAGAGACTGTTTCGCCAGTGCCTGCTCGTGCCGAACCAAATCTTCAATCTGGTCAAGAAACCACGGATCAATGTGTGTCAGCTCTTGTACTTTTTCAAAACTAAACCCTTCTCTTAAAGCATCTGCGACAAACCATAACCTTCGATCGCGCGCCTCTCGAAGCTCGCGTTCAAGTGTCATCCGGCGGGTTTCAAAGGTCGCACCCTCCTCCAGCACATCATCGATAACCGGATCGAAACCGTGCACGCCGGTCTCTAACCCTCTTAACGCTTTTTGTAACGACTCCTGAAATGTTCTGCCGATAGCCATAACCTCACCGACAGACTTCATTTGTGTTGTCAGGCGGTCATCCGCCGACGGGAATTTTTCAAAGGTAAACCTTGGTACTTTAGTAACCACGTAATCAATAGCGGGTTCAAACGATGCCGGGGTGGCGCCCTGAGTGATGTCATTACGCAGCTCATCCAGCGTGTATCCAACAGCCAACTTCGCTGCAACTTTGGCAATGGGGAAACCCGTGGCTTTTGACGCCAACGCGGAAGAACGACTGACTCGTGGATTCATCTCTATCACGATCATGCGTCCATTCGCCGGGTTTATAGCAAACTGAACGTTAGAGCCGCCAGTCTCGACGCCCACACAACGCAGCACATCGATCGATGCATTACGCATGATCTGATATTCCTTATCGGTGAGTGTTTGTGCCGGTGCGACGGTAATAGAGTCACCGGTATGCACGCCCATAGGATCGAGATTTTCAATGGCACAGACGATAATGACATTATCAGCACGATCTCTGACAACCTCCATTTCATACTCTTTCCAGCCTAGCACTGACTCTTCTATGAGTACTTCAGTGGTCGGCGAGAGGTCAAGTCCGCGACTGATTATCTCGTCAAACTCTGTAGCGTTGTACGCAATTCCGCCACCACTACCGCCCATCGTGAACGACGGGCGAATGATGCACGGATAACCCAAAGTTGCCTGTCCCGCGCGAGCCTCTTCGAGTGTGTGAGCGATAACGGCCGTCGGTGTGGAGAGTCCGATTTCGGTCATTGCATTCCGAAATTTTTCACGATCCTCTGCGAGATCAATGGCCTCTCGACTGGCACCGATCATGGTGACTCCATGACGCTCCAGCACACCCTCTCGCTCCAAATCAAGCGCACAATTTAATGCGGTCTGGCCACCCATGGTTGGCAGTAGTGCATCGGGTTTTTCTTTTTCAATGATGCGCTCGACGATATCCCACTGGATAGGCTCTATGTAGATCGCATCGGCCATCGACGGATCAGTCATGATGGTTGCCGGATTCGAATTTACCAGCACCACCCGATACCCTTCTTCGCGAAGTGCCTTACAGGCTTGCGCTCCAGAGTAGTCGAATTCACAGGCCTGTCCGATGACGATGGGGCCAGCGCCAATAATCAGAATGGTTTTGATATCGCTACGTGCTGGCATGTTGTTGATCTCTCACGGCAAGAATTCAGGAGTGTTGTAAGGTCGGGGTTGTGACGACGACTGCGACAGGCGTTATGGCTAACGAGGTGCCGCGCGTTGTTTTCCATGCTGAGCAATCGACTGTGTGAATTCTGCGAACAGCATGGCCACATCATGCGGGCCGGGACTCGCCTCGGGGTGCCCCTGAAAACCATACGCCGGTGCCGCGGTGTGTTTGATACCCTGCAGCGAATGATCGAACAGTGACTCGTGCGTGGCCACCAGATGGTTGCCGAGAGAATCGGGGTCTACTGCAAACCCGTGGTTTTGGCTACTGATCATCACGCGGCCAGAATTCAGATTTTTAACCGGGTGGTTGGCACCGTGATGCCCAAATTTCATTTTTTGGGTTTTCGCACCACTGGCCAGAGCCAATAACTGATGCCCAAGACAGATGCCAAACATGGGCAGGCCTTTCGCGAGTAAATCGCGAATGCACTCAATAGCATAATCGCAGGGTTCCGGGTCACCGGGACCGTTCGACAAAAACACGCCGTCAGGTGCCATTGAAAGAATGGTGTCAGATGTTGTAGTAGCTGGCACAACCGTTACCCGGCATCCCTGGTCAACCAGCATGCGCAGAATATTGGTTTTGATACCGAAGTCGAGCGCAACCACATGGTACTTAAGGTCGGCCGCTGCAGTGGCAGCTGGAATGCCATCGTCGAGTGACCAACTACCGGTGGTCCATTCGTAAGGTTGTCGACACGACACCTCTTTCGCGAGGTCCATACCGGCAAGTCCGGGAAAGCTTCTTGCCTCACCAAGTGCGCGTGCCACGGCGTCTGCATCGTCGCCGTCAACGCCGGTCAATATGCAGCCACCCAGTGCACCGTGTGTGCGTAAATGGCGCGTCAGGCTGCGTGTATCGATATCGGCAATGGCAACAACACCCCGTTCTGTCAAATAGCCGTTCAGTGACTGCTGGTTGCGCCAATTGCTGGGACGTTTGGGAACATCTCGCACAATGAGACCGGTTGCAAAACAACGTGCAGACTCATCGTCGTCCGGTGTGGTGCCGGTATTACCAATATGCGGGTAGGTCAGTGTGACCATCTGCTTGGCATACGAGGGGTCTGAGAGAATTTCCTGGTAGCCGGTCATTGCAGTGTTGAAGACGACTTCCCCAACCGTCTGACCTGATGCCCCGACCGAGGTGCCTCCAAAGACCCGTCCGTCTTCCAACACCAATATGGCAGGCTCTGCTTTGACAGACTTTTCTCTGGCAGTAGTCACGCGTCATTCTCTCCGGATTGTTACAACCAACCTATCACCACTGCCGCGCCACCTGAATTACGCTATCTGAATTACGCTACCCGAGCAAATTACGCTACCCGAGCTGATCGATGGAACATGCGCCATTCAGTGCTTCGCGAATCACTCGGTGTTAAACCACCAGAGCAATACGAAGTGACCTGTTAATTGTCGTATTAAGTGTTGTTTAAAGTGACAATTAGCGGTTGTCTAACGTTTGTAAGTTAGTTTGAGGTTGGAAGACTGCATATAAAAAAGGGAAAAGCGCCGCTCCGTTTGGAACACCTGCTTTCCCCTCTATCCAGACCTAAATTGTAAAGGAAGGAGTCAGCTCCTGTCCAGATAAACCGCCGTTCTGTCGCCTTTTATACCTCGGCCAAATCGCCCTTGTCTTCCAGCCAGCTCTTGCGATCAGCCGCGCGTTTTTTCGCCAACATCATATCCATCACACCATCGGTGTTATCACCAGACCGTATGCTCAGTCGCACCAGACGTCGGGTGTCCGGCGCTACCGAGGTTTCGCGCAGTTGCAGCGGATTCATCTCACCCAAACCTTTGAATCGGGTGATGACGATTTTACCTTTGCGCTTCTCAGCCTCTACCCGATCCAAAATACCTTGGCGCTCAGCGTCATCGACAGCATAAAACACCTCCTTACCGACATCGATGCGAAACAGCGGCGGCATAGCGACGTACACATGCCCGGCCTCAACCAGCGCACGAAAATGTCGCAAAAACAAGGCGCACAATAATGTCGCGATGTGCGCGCCGTCAGAATCGGCATCGGCGAGTATGCAGATTTTGCCGTAACGCAACTTCGACAGGTCAGCCGAACCCGGATCCATGCCGACGGCAATAGAAATATCGTGCACTTCCTGCGAGCCCAATAGCTGTGTCGGGTCAGCCTCCCAAGTATTCAGAATTTTGCCACGCAGCGGCATGATCGCCTGAAACTCCCGGTCCCGCGCCTGCTTGGCCGAGCCTCCTGCCGAATCACCCTCGACGAGGAAAAGTTCGGTACGGGACAAGTCGGTTGATGAACAATCCGCGAGTTTGCCCGGAAGGGCCGGACCACTGGTGACTTTCTTACGCACCACTTTTTTTCCGGCGCGCATCCGCTTTTGTGCCTGATTGATCACCATCAGCGCTATCTGATCACCGGTCTCCGGATGTTGATTGAGCCACTGGGCCAGGCTGTCTTTGACGATACCTGACACAAACATCGCACACTCGCGAGACGATAATCGCTCTTTGGTCTGGCCGGAAAACTGCGGATCGGCCAATTTAACCGACAGCACATAAGACACCGATTCCCACACATCCTCGGGCGTAATGCGCACGCCACGGGGTATGAGATTTCTCACTTCGGCAAACCCCCTGACCGCCTCAGTGACACCGGAGCGGAGTCCGTTGACGTGGGTGCCACCTTGTGCGGTGGGCACCAGGTTGACGTAACTCTCATGGACAGGGTCACCGCCTTCCGGCAACCAAAACAGGGCCCAGTCGGCTGCCTCCGAACGAGACTCCATTGAGTCGTTCAATGGCGTTTCGGGCAACGTGTCAAACCCCTTGACTGCGGCTGACAGGTAATCCGGAATGCCGTTGTCATAACACCATTCGTCTTTGTCACCGCTGATTTCGTCAGTCAGCAGCACCCGAAGCCCCGGACACAGCACCGCTTTGGCGCGCAACAGATGCCGCAATTTGCTTACGGCAATTTTATCAGTGTCGAAATAAGAGCGATCTGGCCAGAAATGAATACGGGTGCCTGTGTTTCGCTGCCCAACCTTGCCGACAGGCTTGAGGCGCTTGTCCACGTTACCGTCCTTGAAGGTGGCCAGAAACTCAACACCCTGGCGGCGAATCGCAACTTCCAGCCTTTTGGATAAAGCGTTCACGACCGACACACCTACCCCATGGAGGCCACCGGAAAACCGGTAGTTGTCATTATTAAACTTACCCCCGGCATGCAACGTGGTCATAATGACCTCCACGCCCGGACGCTTGAGCTCCGGATGCATATCCACCGGCATACCCCGGCCGTCGTCAGTGACCTCAACAGAACCATCCTTGTGAAGCACCACACTGATTTGCCCGGCATGACCGGCCAATGCCTCATCGACACTGTTGTCGATGACTTCCTGAGCCAAATGATTCGGACGGGTAGTATCGGTGTACATCCCCGGACGCTTGCGCACCGGGTCCAGTCCGCTCAATACTTCGATCGCAGACGCGTTGTATTCTTTAGTCAAGAGATTTCCGGGTTAATCGTTGGACCCTGGCTTACAGGGCAAATTTTTCTCGGTGGCTTTTCTGGCGAGTTGTTCGGGCGCTCCCAAAATCTCACAAACCCTGCGAAAGCCGGGGGTCAGGGTTGATTACACACGCACCAGGCACCAAACTACTGACTATTCTAGTACGGATCAATACACATGACAGACTCAGAACACATCATTGTCCTTGATGAAACCAACTTCGTAGAGGTTGTCGTTGAAGGCTCAGCGCACCGGCCCGTGTTGGTCGACTTCTGGGCAGACTGGTGCGGGCCCTGCAAAACACTGATGCCCATTCTGGAGAAGCTTGCCATCGAATACGACGGCGCCTTTACACTGGCGAAGCTCGATACCGAGGCACACCCCGGTATTGCACAGCAGCTGGGTATCAGAAGCCTGCCGACTGTGAAGCTGTTTAAAGACAAACAGCTGGTCGATGAATTCATGGGCGCACTGCCCGAAAGCGATGTTCGTAAATTTCTCGATACACACGTTGAGGCATTGGAACCCGCCGAACCTGCCGGGGATAATCGGGTTGAAGCCGCTATGGCCCTGTTTGAACAGGGCGACGCTGATCAGGCAATAGCGATACTGAAGGCCGTGCAAGCCGAGGACCCCACCAACACCGAGGCGTTATTGTCCCTGGGACAAATATCCATCAGTACCGGCGAATTTGAGACAGCAGATTCCTGTCTCGGTGTATTGTCCGAAGAAGCGAGAAACAGCACAGCCGGACGACGCTTTGCCGCCATGCTCAATCTTGCCAGACAGGAGAGCAGTGAGCCTGTCGATGTTGATGCACTACAACAGGCGTTGCAGGCAGACGACAATAACTCGGAAGCGAGGTTTAAGTTGGCCATGCACACCGCGCTCTCCGGTGATGTTCAGGGCGCACTCGATCAACTCCTGGTCTTGCTGCAAAAAGATCGTGGGTATAACGATGGCGCAGCACAAAAAAACATGTTGGCGTTATTTGATGTACTCGGCGACGATCCGCTGGCAGGCCAATACCGCCGCAAAATGTTTGGCATGCTGAACTAAGCAAGCCCAAACTTGACAATCCTGGCGTGACTAGCCCGACTTGGCAGACCCGACTTGGCAAACCCGACTTCGTAAACCGGAACCGAGTGCCGAAAACGCACAACCGGAAACTGCTAAACGATGACCCGAAAACGGCGTCGCGAAAACAAGCATGTGCAATCCAAGCGCTGGAAGCCAAGGAGGGACAATTCGGCATTGGTGATACAGAACGGGTAATACAGAACGGGTAAACCAAGGCGGGCAAACCAAGGCGGGTACCCCATAACGGGGCGTTCCAGCACGGTCAGCCACAGAAGGTCAGTCGTGAATGAGCATTCAGGGATAGGCAAAGCTCAGTCAAGGATATTCTGTCGAGAATGTGCAATCCGGGATGCGCAATCAGCAATGGATGGCCAAGGTTATACCCGCAGAGACGGCTACCAGTGCCGGGCAAACGGCGCTGGGTACACAGCACTGGTTAAACGGCACTGGTCAAACGGCGTTGGGTAAACGGCGCTGGGCAGGCAAACGACGCTGGGCAGGCAAGCGGATTCACACCACATTACAGCATCAAATTACACTGCCAGCACTGGGTAAATGCCGTTGTGGTCTCTGCGCCGCAGTGCTGACAGACACATTCGTCGGCCGCCTGTAAACGATCACGTTCAAACGCGTCGATAAGCTCCCTTGCCCGCCACGCATGCAAAGGTTCGGTCAGCCAGACGCTAATCAACGAATCAACGGGTAACTCTCCGGCTGCGCCACTGAGATAACCGCCGGTGACAGTGGCGTCAAGACCTGCACCGAGCAACATATCGCAAACGAGTCTGGCATCGACCACGTTGCCGGCTGTGTACACTCTCACCACGACCGCACCACGCCTTTACTGGCTGCCTTCGGTCTGTACACGGTACGGTAGGGCCAGCCATTGAATCTTGCTGGTGTCTTCACCTGCAAGGCGTAGCGGACTGTCCGTGGAATCTGCTGCAGTCATCGGCGTCGTCAGGGTCTCCAGCGCCGAGGTTCTGACCACTGCCAGCATTTCCTGATCATCGCTGGTATCGCCAGTGGCAACCCTCAGTATCAGTCCGACCTCTTTTTGCTCGGTGTCGACAAGCGTGTCGCCGGGGTTTGCATCAGCGCCCGACACACGAAAGCGCTGCATGATACGTTTGAGCGTACCGAGATACTGCATTCTGGCGACAATTTCCTGCCCCGGGTAACAGCCCTTTTTAAAACTTACCGCATTCAGGCTATGCATGTTGGCCATTTGCGGCACGACACTCTCCTGCGTAGCGGCGGTAATCTGTGGCAGACCCGCGCGAATATCGGCAAGTTCCCATACAGATGCAGCTGCTTCATCAACGCCAGCCTCCCGCAAGACAGCCAGATACTGATCCACCCGATCAGCTGCGACCAGACTCATCACCCGGTCACCGGCTGCATCATGCTGAAACCAATGGGTGTGTTCATGAGTACCCGCGACCTGATCTGCAGCACGAATGTCGTTCGGTATTGCGGTGCCTGACAGACCGATGATCGTCCAGGCATCACTGGCATCGGTTAACACAACATCCGTTCGCACCATTCTGCCACCGCTCTCCTTACCGGCAGGGCGCGGCATCATTGCAAACATCGACAACCGCTTTACCACCGATGCAACCACACTGCGATGCATAATGAGGTAGTAGTCCTGCTGCAGTCGCATCACGGTCAGGATGGCCAATAATCGTCCTTTCGGCGTGCAGTAACCAGACAGCTGAATGGCATGCTCTGCCAATAAATCAACATCATTGCAGAAATGGTCTTGCAAAAACGCGGCAGCATCAGAGCCAGACACATGGACCACGCCGTAGTCGCCAAGCGAACAGTAGAAATTGTCGTTCATAACCCGTTTTCGACCCACCAATAGAGTTTAGTTTTCGTATAAAAGTGCTGTTGAGGCACAAAAGCCCCGGCAAACTGAACGGCATTGCCAATGGCGGCAGACATATTGCTCGATCTGCTACAATTGCCGCCGCTCGACGCCGTATCAAAACACGCTGCGACGCCGTTTTTTGACCTTTAAGGGCCTTCAATTAAGGGCCTTCAATGATCAAGGCTTTTAGAGGCTCAGGACCTTCAGATGTTCAGGGCCTCCAGATGACTGAGGCCCTTCGATAAAGGCGTTTACGGACTGATCACCACGTCCCGGTGGTCGAATCCACAGGCTGCAAAAACCGGCAGCTGTTGAACGGTTGCCCGAAACGGCAGTCCATTCAGGAGCCCCGGACAGGTCCAAAGCTGCCATGGCTGGCCGCGACCGACCCGGACTGGCGACCCGGACCGGCGACCCGCTTTTGTGACACATGGCAGAGTGAACCATAATCAATGCTCTGGTTTACAGCGCCTTGGCAGCACAGGCTTTAGTGTTCAATGCCGGTAACCAGTTCCGGTGATCCGAGCCAGCTTCCGGAGTCAGCATCCGGGAAGGCCACAAAGCAGCACGGCACACCAATGTTATCGAAGGTGGCCACATAACCAGAGCTGACAGCCAAAACGAATAAAGAGCGCGAAGCTCCAGAGCAAGAGACCAAAACAACGGACCAACGTAATAGACCAAAGTAACAAAACAAATTACCGGACCAAATCACCGGACCAGAACCATAAACTTAATCGAGCCGTTTATTCAGTATGACTGATTTGCAGAAATTTGCAGACAAGACAACGATTGCCCATAAGCCTGCCGTGGCTGATGGGCTCTCCCAATCTGATGACACCGACGTCGCCATGCCAGTGCGGGACACCACGACATCCAACACTGAGCCTCACCTCTCCAATGATGGCACGGGCGCCGGGTCTGGCGAAAGTTCTGGCACGAGTTCTGGCTTTGGCCCTGCATCCGAACAAACGCAGCACGATGGAACTGCCGCTGCGTCAACCGGCGAGGCAAGTGCTGACACACCCAAACCCGATCAAAGCACAGATACCACTCGGCTTGACCCCACTCGCTATGGTGACTGGGAGAAAAACGGCAGATGTATCGATTTCTGATCGCAGTACGTTGCGCGACAGAGCACAGGCTGAGCGCGATAGAGCCACACCGACGAGATGATGCTGACGAAATGATGGCTCGACACAACCTTTGCCGGATCACATTCAGCACTGTGAAAAAACGTCACACCACTGTTTCCATACCGATGACGGTGTGTTGCTGTTACAAACTTGTACAATCCAGCAGCCTCACCTTCAATGTCCGATAACGCACCAGACCATTAGTCAAATCATTATGGCCATACAGAACAGACCTACATCACCCCACTTACAGGTATACAAATTACCGTTAACTGCGCTGGTGTCCATTTCACACCGAATTACCGGTGTTATCAACTCTGCCGGCGCTGTGTTATTGGTGTTTGTGTTGGCAATGGCCGCCGGCGGACCAGACGCCTTCAGCACGGCCAGTGCCATCATGACATCGTGGTTCGGCACGCTGGTATTTTTGGGGTTTACGGCAGCTCTGTACTTCCATCTGTGTAACGGCATACGTCATCTCTTCTGGGATGCAGGCTACGGTCTGGACGTTGAGGTCGCGAATAAGTCTGCCCGACTGACGCTGATCGCCGCTGGTGTACTGACGGTGATCACGTGGGTCGTGGCGATCGCCGCAGGATAGAGGACAGGACTATGGCAAATTTACGCACACCACTCTCTGTCGCCAAAGGTCGCGGCTCTTCCGGATCGGGTACCGAGCACTTCTGGCATCAACGAATTACCGCCGTCGCTCTCGTGCCATTGGTGATTTGGTTCTGCTTTTCCGTTGCCGCATTACCGGCTATGGATCATGCCAGCATCACTGCCTGGCTCAGCGCTCCTTTTAACGCCATATTGATGATCGCCGCCATCATTGCAATCTTCTTCCATGCAAGCCTGGGACTACAGGTGGTTCTTGAGGATTATGTCAGCCAGCACGGGATCCGCACGATTGCCATCATCGTAGTGAAACTACTGTGTTTTCTTTTAGCGATTACCGGGGTGTTCTCGGTGATCAAAATTGCACTCGGGAGCTAGTCTGGCATGACCGACGCTTACAACATTATTGATCACACCTACGACGTCGTTATTGTTGGCGCCGGTGGTGCAGGCCTCCGTGCCACGCTGGGTATGGCCGCTGCCGGACTGTCCACCGCGTGTGTCACCAAAGTATTTCCAACCCGCTCGCACACCGTGGCCGCTCAGGGAGGCATGAGTGCAGCCTTGGGCAATATGGGTGAAGATCACTGGAAATGGCACATGTACGACACCATCAAAGGGTCCGACTGGCTGGGTGACCAAGACGCCATCGAGTACATGTGTCGCGAGGCGATGCCAGCGGTCATCGAGCTGGAGCACTTCGGTGTCCCGTTCTCCCGCACCGATGATGGCAAAATCTATCAGCGCCCTTTCGGTGGCATGACCACCAACTTTGGTGAGGGCACAGCACAACGCACCTGTGCTGCGGCTGACCGCACCGGGCACGCCATTTTGCATACGCTCTACCAGCAGTCGCTGAAACACAAAGCCGAATTTTTTATCGAACATTTTGCAACCGACCTGCTAATGGAAGACGGTGTCTGCCGCGGGGTCGTCTCCCTTGACCTGGCCACCGGCGAGCTGCACCGCTTCAGAGCTCACATGGTTGTACTCGCAACCGGCGGTTGCGGTCGTACTTATTTCTCTGCAACCTCCGCGCATACGTGTACCGGTGACGGTAACGCGATGGTGCTTCGCGCAGGGCTGCCGCTTCAGGATATGGAGTTTATTCAATTCCACCCCACCGGCATTTATGGCGCAGGTGTTCTGATTACTGAAGGCGTGCGTGGCGAAGGCGGTTATCTGACCAACTCCGAAGGTGAGCGATTCATGGAACGCTACGCGCCCAATGCAAAAGATCTTGCATCGCGTGACGTTGTCAGTCGTGCGATGACCATGGAAATCAATGCCGGTCGTGGCGTTGGCGCGGACAGCGATCACATTTATCTGAACCTGATGCACCTGGGCGAGGAAGTCACCGAGAAACGACTGCCCGGCATTTCTGAGTCTGCGCGCATTTTTGCCGGTGTTGACGTCAACAAAGCGCCAATCCCGGTGTTGCCCACGGTACATTACAACATGGGTGGCATACCCACCAATTACCACGGTGAAGTGGTCACCGTTAAAGACGGTGATCCGGAACACGTGGTTCCGGGTCTGATGGCGATTGGCGAAGCCGCCTGCGTCTCGGTACACGGTGCGAACCGGCTGGGGTCAAACTCATTGCTGGACATCGTGGTATTCGGTCGTGCCGCAGCACTACGTGCAGCCGAACTGATTGACTCTGACCAACCCCACAAGCCACTGAAAGAGGACACCATGACACCTGTGCTCGATCATATCGATCGTGTGCGTCATGCCACGGGTAGCACACCCACAGCCGCGTTGCGCGACAACATGCAACGCACGATGCAAAAGCACGCCGCCGTATTCCGCACAGGCGAGTCGCTGGAATTGGGCGCAAAGCTGATGCAGGAAATCTATGACGGATTTCAGGATATCAACGTCTCTGACAAATCACTGATCTGGAATACAGACCTGGTCGAAACTCTGGAACTTGAGAACCTGCTCTCCCAAGCCCAGACCATTGTACAAGGCGCGTTGAACCGTAAAGAAAGCCGCGGCGGACATGCACGCGAAGACTATGAAGAACGCCTTGATGACGAGTGGATGAAACATACCGTCACGTGGGTCAATGACAAAGGTCATGTCGATATCGACTACCGACCGGTTCATATGTACACGCTGAGTGACGATACCGATGTTATCCCACCTAAGAAACGGGTTTACTAGGACATAACTTATGGCTGAATTTAACCTTCCAATTAACTCTATCGTTAAGCCCGGCAAACACTTTCCGGCGCCTGAGGGTGCGGTTAACACCCGTAAGTTCTCAATTTATCGGTATGACCCCGACACCGGTGCCAACCCGCGTGTCGATACCTTCGACGTCGACATGGACACGTGTGGTCCCATGGTGCTTGACGCCATCATCAAGATAAAGTCAGAGCTCGATGCTTCACTGTCGTTTCGCCGTTCCTGCCGCGAGGGCATTTGTGGCTCCTGTGCGATGAACATTGACGGTGTGAACGGGCTTGCATGCACCACTGCATTGGCAGATATCGACGGTGACGTCGCTATCTACCCACTGCCCCACCAACCGATCATAAAAGATCTGGTCTCCGATCTGACCAACTTTTACGCGCAGTATGCGTCTATCGAACCGTGGATAAAAACCGACACACCGGCGCCACCTGATCGCGAGCGACTTCAGTCTCCGGCTGACCGCGAAAAACTCGATGGCTCCTATGAATGCATTATGTGCGCATGTTGTTCAACCAGCTGCCCAAGCTATTGGTGGAACAGTGACCGGTATCTGGGCCCGGCAGCACTGCTTGCCTCGTATCGCTGGATTGTAGACAGCCGGGACGATGCCACCGGCGAGCGACTCGACGAGGTGGAGGACCCCTTTAAATTGTATCGATGCCACACCATCATGAACTGTGCACAGGTGTGCCCCAAAGGCCTGAACCCTGCCAAAGCCATCGCTGAAACCAAGAAGATGCTGGTCGAGCGACGCGTCTAGAACGCTCTGACTGACCAAGCCGAGCTCTCGCTAACCATGTCCGCTGAGATAAAGCGCCTAAAGTGGCGATGCCGTCGTGGCATGCGAGAGCTCGATCAACTGCTGGTCGGGTGGGTGCTGAACTGCTACGACGCAGCATCAGACACCGACCGCTCAGCGTTTGACCAATTGCTTACGCTGCAGGATCCGGAGATAATGGCATTGATGAACGGCACAGACACGGACAGTCACTATGCAGCCATTATTGATCAAATTCGCGAACACCCGGCTATTATCAAATAAAAACCAGCACTCTCCCTCCAACCCAAATTACCAGCCAATCGGTTGCGAGCTAACCAGTAGTCAAAGGCCCATTAGCCACAGGCCCATTAACCAGCGCCCCGTTAACCAGCGCCCCGTTGATCAGCGGCCCGCTAATCAGCGGCCCGTTGATCAGCGGCCCGCTAACCAGCAACCCGATCAAAACAAACCAAGTAGAGCACAACCAGAGCAACCGCGTTCGAGTCAACAACAAGCCGGGAAAAAAACCGGAGAACACCCCGCTGCTTATCGTGCAGCTTACCCCGACAATCCGCCCCGAAATATCCCGCCTAACCGCCAAAAAAACGCACCGACAAAAACGAAGCGACCTATCCTGACGGTACCGGTGACCCGTTCTGCGGCGACACAATGGCTTAACGCTGCGGCCGCCGTAATCGGTGCAATGGCGCTCGCCTACGCCGCAGTGCATACAGACGTGCCATGGCCGCTCACTGCACTGCTTTTCGTGCCATTGTGTCTGGCGACACTGGCCACACACCGCGACCAACAAACGGCGTGGCGATTGACTGTCTATCCCGATGATACTGTTGGATTAACATCGCCAGTCACTGTCCATAACAGTCACCCGGCATCCAACGCGCAACGCTATCAATTGACCCGAAGTTTTCATTGTCATGCGTTTGTGATGCTCGTATTAAGACCCATACCCGAGCCATTTCAAACACCTGTCTCAAGCCGATCGGTCATCACTGTCATTATTGCCAGAGACGCCACCGACACGTTTTGTTACCGCGCTTTACGACGGTGGCTGCATCTATTTTCCTACTCGGTCAACATCACATCAAACCAGTGATGGCAGAGAAGACGTGAGTATAGTAGTGTCGTGTTTACAGTCCTTTTAAACCTATCAGTCTGCAGGAGTTTATGCTTATGTCCGCTCCCATATTTTTGGGTGTTAACGTTGATCACGTCGCGACATTGCGCCAGGCAAGAGGCACTCGCTATCCAGACCCGGTTCATGCTGCGTTACAGGCAGAGATGGCCGGTGCAGACGGTATTACCATGCATTTACGCGAGGACCGCCGGCATATTCAGGATCACGACATCGAGCGCTTCACAACCTGTGTACAAACCAAGCTGAATTTTGAAATTGCAGCCACTGACGCTATGCAGGCTATGGCCATCAGACTCAAACCCCGCGATGTCTGCCTCGTGCCCGAAAAACGCGAAGAACTCACCACCGAGGGCGGGCTCGATGTCGCAGGCGACGAAACACGTCTGCACGCATACACTCAACGTCTGATGGAACACGATATCAGGGTGTCGCTGTTTATTGATCCTGATGAGCGGCAAATTGATGCGTCAGTCAGGACCGGCGCACAAGTCATTGAGTTACACACCGGCGCTTACGCCGATGCCGATTCAGAGGCAGCTATGGACGCTGAGCTCCAACGCATAGTGTCGGCCAGCCGTTACGCCATCGATGCCGGATTAATCGTCAATGCCGGCCACGGGCTGCACACCAAAAATGTTGCCGCCATTGCACGCATACCGCAAATTCACGAACTGAACATAGGACACAGTTTGATTGCCGATGCTGTTTTTCTGGGCCTCGCTGATGCTGTCAGCACGATGAAACGCCTGATGGTTGAGGCACGCTCAGCGTGATCTATGGTATCGGCACAGATATGGTCAGCATCGACCGTATCGCCGCTGTCCATGAACGGTTTGGGGAGCGTTTTGCCCGCCGAATCATGCGCCCTGCCGAGCTTGAGGTGTATCGGTCTCACCCCAATAAAAACCGGCTGCTGGCCAAGCG
>CALDUO010000024.1 GCA_937923745.1 uncultured Granulosicoccaceae bacterium | reverse complement strand
TCGGGTCCTGGTGGTACGGCCTTCGCGACAAATTGGGAGTGTAATCTATGAAAATCGGCATACTACAGTGCGGCCGGGCGCCAGAAGAAATCGTTGATCGCCACGGCGATTACACCGATATGTTCAGAAACCTGCTGGGGTCTTCGACATTCACGTACGGCACATGGGTAGTACTCGACAATGTATTACCGGACTCAGTCAATGACGCCGACGGCTGGTTGATCACCGGGTCACGCCACGGCGTGTACGAAGATCATCCGTGGATCCCACCGCTAGAGCAATTTATACGCGACGTGTATGCCTCCGGCGTACCCATGGCGGGTATCTGTTTCGGTCACCAGATTATGGCGCAGGCGCTCGGCGGAAAAGCCGAGAAGTTCGACGGCGGCTGGTCGGTCGGTCATGTGTCTTATCAGCTCGACGACAGTGATGAGGCAGCAAGCATACTCGCGTTTCATCAGGACCAGGTCACCAAACTGCCCCCCGAGGCTACCCGCACCGGCTCTACCGCATTTTGTGAAAACGCGTTTATCACTTACCGTGGTGCTGCAATGAGTATGCAGCCGCACCCTGAATTCAGTGATGAATTCATGCGTGATCTGATTGCGGCTCGCGGCGATATTCTGCCAGACCACATTCGACAGCAAAGTCTCGATGGCCTTGGCCAACCACTGGCGCGGGAAAAAATAGCTGAGAAGCTCCGACATTTTTTTGAGAGCAATCATAGATCATGAGTAAGTCACAGGCGTGGATTGAGCAGCTGCCACCGGCAGTGCATGAGTGGCTCGCTGGCCGCCGTGTCGACGAGGTGGAATGCATCGTGGGTGACATTGCCGGTATTGCACGCGGCAAAGCGATGCCTGCCAAAAAGTTTGGTCGCTCCGACAACATGTATTTACCCACCTCCATCTTTTTTCAAACCATTACCGGTGATTACGCCGATATCGACAGCATTGAAAATCAGTGGACCGAAGCTGATCTGATTATGCAACCTGACTTCGCCACGGCAACCGCAGTCCCGTGGTCTGCCGACACGACACTACAAATTGTGCATGACGCCTATACCCGCGACGGTGAGCTTGTGGGTGTATCACCGCGTAATGTCCTGAAAAAAATGGTGGCACTGTATAACGCCGAGGGCTGGCGTCCAATCGTTGCACCCGAACTCGAATTTTATCTCACCAAACCCAATGTCAATCCGGACAACCCGATAGAACCCCCCATTGGCCGAACCGGGCGAAGCGGTGTTGGTCGTCAGGCCTACAGTATGAGTGCCGTTGAAGAGTATGGCACTGTGATCGATGATATCTACGATTTCGCCGAAGCCCAGGGCTTTGAGATCGATACCATTATTCAGGAGGGCGGTGCCGGCCAGATTGAAATCAACCTGCAACATGGTGACCCGGTTGCGCTGGCAGACGAGGTGTTCTTTTACAAACGTTTGATTCGCGAAGCGGCACTGCGTAACGACTGCTTTGCAACGTTTATGGCCAAACCGATGGAAAACCAACCCGGTAGCGCGATGCACATTCATCAAAGCGTTGTTGATAACAAGACCGGTGCAAATCTGTTTAACGATGCACATGACCAACCCACACCGCTGTTCTATGGTTTTTTGGGTGGCACTCAGCAACACCTGTCGGATGTGTTCTGCATGATCGCACCGTACGTTAATTCGTACCGGCGATTTGTGCGCGATGATGCTGCACCGATCAACCTCGAATGGGGATTCGACAACCGCACTGCCAGCATTCGAGTGCCGTTGTCCGACCCTCAAAACCGTCGGGTCGAAAACCGGGTGGTCGGTATGGACTGCAATCCGTATCTCGCCATTGCCGCCAGCCTGGCGTGTGGGTATCTCGGCATGAAAAACGATATAAAACCACGTGATGCAATCACCGGTGATGCTTACTCACTGCCACATGCGATGCCACGCGGGTTACTCGAAGCACTCGATTTGTTCGATGCAAGCGATGACGTGCGTGACACGCTCGGTGCAGAATTCTGCACGATCTACCGTTCCATTAAACACCACGAGATCGAAGAATTTTCACAAGTCATCAGTCCGTGGGAACGGGACCACCTGTTGCTAAACGTCTGATGCGTTCAGGCGTGTTTCATCACCTGATGACCACACTCCCAAATTCTGCATGACGATGCGTCTCATCACGGCTGCAGGGCTAGTATGAATCTGCTTTTCTCAAATGATCAGCCGGGCCAATATCCGTCGTCCTGGTATGTCAACAGTGCCGGAGACATACCGGTCTACCCGACATTGACACAGGATCTCACCTGCGACGTGTGTGTGGTTGGTGGTGGTTACACGGGTCTGAGTACAGCACTTCACCTTGCTCAGCAAGGCGTCAACGTCATTCTTGTCGAAGCGCATCGAATGGGCTGGGGTGCATCAGGTCGTAATGGTGGCCAATTGGGTACCGGGTTCAACAAAGACCAACAGTGGCTCACCGCAAAGCTCGGTGAACACCGTGCAAAAGCGCTGTGGGATATCAGTGAAGCGGCCAAAGCACTGATCAAACAGCTTATTAACGACTGGACTATCGACTGTCATCTCACCCCGGGCGTCACCAGCGCACAGTGGCGTCAGCGAGATCTCAAGAATGAGATTCGTTATGCCGAATACCTTGCCACAGAGTACCGGTACGAGCAGTTAAAACCACTCGACGCCCTTGGCATGGCAGAGCTTACCGGCAGTGAGGTCTATTGCGGCGGTGTGCTCGACGAAGGAGCTTATCATCTGCACCCGCTCAAGCTGGCCATCGGTCTGGCAAGAGCTGCGGCAGCCAGCGGTACACAGCTGTTTGAAAACACCTGGGTGACCGATATCAGACAAAGCAGTGACAACTCGGTTCGCCAAGCAACACACGTGGTGACCGACCACGGCGTTATTCAGGCGGACAGTGTGGTGCTGGCCTGCAATGGATATCAGGGCAAATTGGCATCAAAGGTATCGAAACACTCACGTGATCGCGTCATGCCGATCAACAATTTTATTGTCGCCACAGAACCGTTGGACGACATCACCGATAACATTTTGCCGTCTGATGTTGCGGTCGCAGACTCGCGTTTTGTGGTGAACTATTATCGCCGATCCCACGACAACAGACTGCTGTTTGGCGGCGGCGAGAATTACGGCTACCGATTTCCCGCTGATATCGCATCCGTTGTCAGAAAGCCGATGACCGAAGCCTTTCCGCAACTGGCCGACTGTCGTATCGATTATGCCTGGGGTGGCACACTCGCCATTACCATGAATCGTATGCCCTGTTTTTATCGTCACAGTCGGCAGCTGATCTGCGTCTCAGGATACTCTGGTCATGGCGTCGCACTCGCCGTGATGAGCGGCAAAATTATCAGCGAGGCACTGTTGGGTCGTCATGAACGCTTTGACCTGCTGCAATCCATACCGGCCCACCCGTTTCCGGGCGGATCTCACCTCAGATCCCCGCTGCTGGCACTCGCGATGACCTGGTACGCACTGCGGGACAAACTGGGCTGATTGACACCGTCAAATTGCGCGCTTCTCACTAAAAGCGGGAATACCGACACAACATACCGCGGGCAACTCATTGAACCATCCATGATCCAAATTTGAGATTACTGCACAAAAATGGAGCATTTCTGGTTACAAAGTAGTGATTAATACCATTTTAGGACTTTTCGAGTGTCAACAAAGCCATTTTACTGGCACAATTCTGCCACTTGGTTGGTTGCCGTTCGCCGACTATTGATCACCACGGTGCCTCATGGAGAGCACCAAACCTGGTAAGTCGAATGATTTCTGTTTCCGATATTGTGATTTTGGCCGCATCGTCCACTCTGTTGGCCGTTGCTATGGCTCGCACCGACCTCTCTGGCGACAGCTTGGCAACAACACCGGTTGTGATGTCCTCCTACAGCACCACAGATTTCGACACCAACGATGTCAAAGAGCCCGCAATTGTGAGTGCGGACCAAATCGATGTGTCAACGCTCAACTCAGCCAGTGAGATTGAAACAACTGCGAATGCCGCAGCCGGCGCTACGACCACTGTTTCTGCCGGTGCCGAGACCACAGCGTTTAAAGAACCCGAGATCATCCGTGAAGCCAAATTCAACACGCACGTGGTGCGCTCTGGCGAATACCTGAGCCTGCTGGCGCAGCGTTACAACACCACCGTCTCAGAGTTGATGGCGCTGAACAACCTCACCAGCAGTACTATTCTGGTCGGCCAATCGATCTCGTATCCGTCTCCGTAGCTGCAACACGTAACTGCGGCACATAAACGCGGTACATCTACGCGGCACGTAACTGCGGCAAATGCACCGCAACACCCACTGAACTGACCTTCGCGCAGTGCCAGCTGCTCGGCAGGTGCCAGAACCCGAAAAACAGCGGCGGTTGCAGGCGCACCCATTCGCGCTGCGCCATGCTGCTGCACACTGGCTCACACCCTTGTTGGTATAAGCTCGGCCCACGTCAACCGCCCTTTTCGACCGTACCACTGAACTGCCCATACAACCCATTAACGCCTTCCAAAGCTTAACGCATCGTTTTACACTGCTACCCGTCTGTGTTGGTTTATCCGATCATGGGCAACGACCACTCTCTGCCGACAGCACACAACATGTTTAATCAATGGCTAAAATCGCTGATTGAAGACAGCGACACGACAACATCTCAGCACGACCTTGAACAGCTTGCCGCGCAGCTATTGCTGGAAGTTGCCCGTTGTGACGAAGGTATCTCTGATGCTGAACGCGCAACCGTCCAACAGCTTATTGTTGAACGAGCCGGATTGTCCAAGTCTGAAGCTGCCGTGCTGTTGAGTGAGTCAGAGAATGCGGTTAACACCACGGTTTCGTTTCACGAACATGTGCGGATGATTAACGAGTCCTGCGATCGCGAACAGAAAAACCGCCTGATCAAACACCTGTGGCAAGTGGCGGCAGCCGATGGTGTCATTGATGCGCATGAAGAGGCTTTCGTGCGCAACATCGCCAATCTCATTCATGTCAAACACCGCGATTTTATTCAGACCAAACACCAGGTCCTCGGCGACTGATTCGTCAACGAAAACCCACCTAACGGAGTCACCACCGTCAATGATTGATCTGGACGCCATACGTGCCGACACCCCCGCCTGCAACTCACTGATACACTTTAATAATGCAGGTGCATCACTGATGCCGCAACCCGTGTACCAAGCGGTCACTGATCATTTGCAACTGGAGGTGACGCGTGGCGGTTATGAGGCAGCGCACGCGGCACAGGCCGAGCTTGATGCGTTTTATCAGGAGTTTGCGACACTGCTGAACGCATCGCCCGATGAAATTGCTTATGTGGAAAATGCAACACGTGCATGGGACATGGCGTTTTATGGGCTACCACTGCAGCCGGGGGATCGCATACTGACCCACGAGTCAGAATACTCATCCAATTATTTGGCCATGCTGCAACAGGCTAATCGAAAACAATTACACATTGATTTGGTACCTTCAGATGCATCGGGACAAATTGACGTCGATGCTATTGATGACCTGATCACTGACCGCACGCGCGTGATTGCGCTAACCCATGTACCCACACAGGGCGGCTTGATTAACCCGGCCGTGGCAGTCGGCAAAAAAGCCAAAGCACTGGGTCTTATTTATATGCTGGATGCCTGTCAGTCGGCAGGGCAAGTGCCGCTGGACGTACAGGATATACAATGTGATGTGCTGTCGGGTACCGGCAGAAAATTCTTGCGTGGCCCTCGTGGCACCGGTTTTTTGTATGTAAACCGTGCGTTCCTCGAGCAGATTGACCCACCGTTCGTCGACCTGCACACCACCGACTGGACACACGACAATGACTACCGTCTGATCGACGGTGCCAAACGATTTGAAAATTGGGAAAGTTATGTCGCCGGTCGTGTTGGTCTGACTGCCGCTGTGCGTTACGCGAACGCAATCGGTATGGATGCGATACGACAACGTGTTGATCATCTGGCCACCACCCTAAGAGCGGGACTCAGTGACATAACCGGCGTTGACCTGCACGATCAGGGTGTGGAGAAAAGCGGGATCGTGACATTCACCAAAAGTAACCGAACCGCCAGCGACATTGCCGCTACACTAAAAACCCATAACATCAATGTGTCAGTCACCAACTTCAAGAGTGCCCGCATTGATCTGGGTGGCCGTAATCTCCAGGATATCACCCGGTCATCTGTGCACTATTTTAACAACGAAAATGAAATTGACCGATTCTGTGAGACTGTAAAATCGTTGTAATAAGCTAGAGCGATTCAGGCGCTTCAGGTAGACAAAACGCGCTCACTGACAAAGACAGCACTCGAACTTAGCATTTGAATGTAGTATTCGAATTCAGTATGCGAATTTAGTATTCGAATTTAATATTTAGGGGAACCGCATAAATAACGAGTATTTAACACAACCTATCGTCAGACGACGGTAGTTATTGATCTCAACACCTATTCACAACCGGGGTTCGGGGTTGTGGCATAAAACCTGATAAGTGATGGTCTACACTCAGAATCACTGCCTCCAGGAATGATGTTCATGTTGTATCGGCGCGCGACTTCAAACACCCCTCCCCTAGGTCCCACACTTGGTCATACCCGCACTCTGGCGTATGGCCTTACTGTTGGATTGTCCTGTACGCTGGTGTTTGGCACCACTGTGTTGGCTGATGTTCGTGCCACAGGGATGGGCGGCGCTGCTGTCAGCGTGGGTTCCGGTCATTATGGCGCACTCGCCAATCCTGCCTTGTTGTTAACACCCGAAAACGGCAAAACCACCAAGCACATTGGTTTCGGTGTTAACGCCGTTGCTCGTGACAGGCCCGACCTGCTGGGTATCGCGACCGATGAGGCAAACCAGGAATTGTTTAACGACATCGACACTGAAATTAACGCCGTGACCGCACAACCTATCATCTGCGATCCGGTATTTGGTAGCGGTGACGATGCCTGCGTACAAGGTACCGGCGCATTGGCGTCCCTCGCTGATCGTGTGCAAACGATATTTGACGATATCGACGAAGAACCGGTTGAAGGCCAGGTGCGTGGCAACATTGGATTCAGTAACGCCATTTATAAGGTGCCATTTCTGTTCGACTATAGTTTCTCGGTCACTGGATTCGGCGAGGCTGACATACTCGAAGCAGACTCAGACTACGTACAGATACTCGAAAATACACTCGAAGACAATCAGCTGACGCTCAATGAGATTATCGAGAACGCACCAATACGAATTTCCAACAATGGCAGTGCGTTGGAAATAGACTTTCCGGATGATGTACTGACCTCGGAAGGCAGCACAGCGGTCATGTTACGTAATCAGTTTTCATTGGGCTTTGCAAAGCAGTTCAGCATGGGTAATAACACGGTTGCTGTCGGCGTTACGCCAAAATTTTCAACCCTGACAGCACAAAGCTCGTCCGTTGCGGTAAAAGATCTCAGTGAAGATGAACTGACTGATGATCTTGAAGCCAGTGAGGTGTCTGAGTCGTCGTTTACGTTTGATGTCGGTGCATCCATGCCAGTGCCTGGCAAACCGGCGTTTCGTGTGGCGGGTGTTATTCGAAATGTAATTTCGGAATCGATCACGACACTGAACGGATTTGAGTTCGAAACCACACCACAGCTGATTGTTGGCGGACACTACAAACGAGACAATCTGTTACTCAGTGCCGACCTTGCACTTAATGAAGCAAGTTATGATGGTTTTGACACGCAGCCACTCAGCCTCGGCCTAGAGTACAAGGCGGGTCCGGCAAAACTTCGCGCTGGTATCAATAACGACTTTGCCTTTAGCAGCTCACCAACTTCGTTTTCAGTCGGGTTAGGCCTCGGCGCTTTTGACATTGCCTATAGCGGCAGCGGTGGCGTCTACAGCGGCGGTGTGCAATTTGATATTAACTGGTAAATTCAATCAGACGCTGGCAACCGGTTTGTAATTGCTCAACCGGTTGTACCAGCGACACTCTCACATGTCCACGGGTGGTGTTACCAAACGCACTGCCTGGCAATACCGATACCCGTTTTTCTGTCAGTAACGACTCGGCAAACAACACGTCATCAGCGTTCACGCGACTCACGTCTACCATCACAAACATACCGGCCTCGGGCACGATGCAGCTCAGTGATGCCGACGCGTTCACCAAATCACACACTACGTCGCGACGCTTGCGATAGATATCGCACATATCACGAACGTAGTATTCGTCGTTGTTTAATGCAAACGCCGACGCATCCTGAATGAACTGCGGACAACCAAACATCGACATTGTGGCAAAACGCCCGAGGTGTTCGATCAGGGCTTTCGGTGCCACTGCCCAACCCATTCGCCAGCCACTCATTGCATGAGACTTCGACAGACCATCAATGACCACGAGGTTATCAAGCTGCTCGGCAGCGGTGCGTAACGACGTGTGTGGTCGTTCGTAGGTAAACATCGAATACACCTCGTCGCACACCAGCCAAATACCGCGCTGCTGGCAAAAAGCTGCCAGTTGTTTCAGTACATCCAAGCCGATAATGGACCCGGTTGGATTGGCCGGTGTGTTCAAAAACATCACCTGAGTCTTGTCAGTGACCGCCGCGACAAGGCTGTCATAGGTGGGCACAAATCCTTGGTGTGCCGGTGCATCGACAACAACAGGCACTACATCCAATGCACGAATAATAGGCTCATAACCAACGTATTGCGGGTCGACCAGCACAATCTCATCACCGGCATCCAACAGGCACGCAAGCACGCTGTGAATAGCAGAGGTGACACCGGCGAATATAGCCACCTCATCAATACTGCAGTTATGCGGGGATACACGACTTTCGTAATCAGCCACGGCACGCCGTAAATTAAGTTCGCCGAGTGCTGGCGAGTAGTGTGTACGGCCAACGCGCAAATGACTGATCGCGTTATCAACAATGGGCTCCGGCGTACGAAAATCAGGATCACCAATAGACAGCACCACCACGTCTTCGCCCGAACGTTGCAGGGATAACGCACGCGAGTGCACGGCCCATCCGGGCGCATCATCGGTTTCGAGCCGATGTGCCAGCTGACTGTAGGTCGGAGTTTTCATGCGTTGTTTCAACCTTGATGGATTAGCGGTCGGACGGTACCAATAAACTTAAAATTTCAAACAGCATTTGTGCGCCGTTCTGTGCCGTGTTGGTGGTGGCGTCATACTGCGGTGCAACCTCAACGACATCTCCGCCTATAATATTCAAACCACGCATACCGCGAATTAACGCAAACGCCTCACGCGTTGTCAGCCCACCAACCTCCGGCGTTCCTGTACCGGGTGCATACGCAGGATCGAGACTGTCGATGTCAAACGAGAAATACACGGGGCCATCACCTACCACCTGCCGAGCGGTTTGTATAATGGCATCGATGCCAAGGCGTTCGATATCACGAGCGTAGACCACTGTCATACCGGCCTCAGTGGAAAACTCCCAGATGTATTCAGCAGCACCTCGAATACCGATTTGAATCGTGCGTTCAGGGTCCAGTACGCCGTCGAGTACCGCGTTACGAAAAGGCCCGCCATGGTGAAACTTTTCACCCTCATAGGCACCGCCTGTATCACAGTGTGCGTCAATGTGAATCATGCCGACCGGGCCCTTTTCACCCACAGCCTGCAGCAGTGGCTGACTGATCGAATGATCACCGCCAACGGCCAGCGGAATAACACCGGCTTTCACTATCGCTCTGGCAAAGTCGCGAATATCTGCATGGCAGGACGCCAGATCGAACCGACTTTGCATCGGTACATCACCAATATCCGCAACCTTCAGTTGGTGAATCGGCGCAACCCCCAACGCATCGTTGTACGGCCCGACCCGCTCGATTGCACGCAATGCCCGCGGCCCAAAGCGTGACCCGTTACGATTGGTCACACCCAGATCCATCGGTACCCCAAACAGTGCTACTTCAAGATCACCGAAGTCAGGCTTGTCGGAGTCAATGGTATGGATGGGCGCATCCAGCAGTGTGGGTATGCCTGCATACGGCGGCGGACGACGATCGCCAGCAAAGATCATGTCAGCAATTTTCTGGTAGGCAGGATTGCTGGATTCGGCACCGGCGGCATCAGCGTATTGCTGCCGCAGTTGCGCCAGTTTTTCCTCATTCCACGTCATAGTGTCTCGCCGTGTCTATAGTTCGGAGGTTAGGGTGTGTACCCGTGGTCTTGTCAGCCATAGCCCCCAGAGAGCGACCAGCGCCGACAATGTGATAATAACAAACAGTGGCAGCGCGGAGCTCACCAGAAAAACACTCAGCAGGACCGTAAACACAATACCCACAAAGGTTTGTAACGTACCGGCAATACCGGACGCACTGCCGGCCAGCGACGGATTCACGCTCATGCTGGCAGACATCACGTTCGGCAAACACATGCCGTTACTCAGTGCAATAATCTGCATTGGTATAAAAAGCCCGAGCGGATGACTGACACCGGACAACACCCAAAACAGCACGATGCCGATTGCACCGGGTATCAGCGCCAGGGTGATCATGCGATCAACGCCAAGGCGCTCGGACAGTTTGCCAGCGATAAAATTGCCGGTCAGGTAACCGATTGCCACCAGCGTGAACCAACGCCCATATTCTGATGCCGACAGTCCACGCAATTCCATCAGCACATAAGGAGCGCCGCCCAAAAATGAATAATAAACGCCCACCGAGCCACACTGGATAGCGACATAACCCTGAAAGAGTCGGTCGCGCAGCAATACCATCGCACTGTGATAAAACCGCGACCCCACCGGGCGCGACTCTGCGCTCTGCAAGGTTTCAACCTGGTACCGATAAGCCAGTACAGCAAAGACCACACCCAAGACCCCCAACCCGGCGTACAACCAACGCCACGTGCTAACGTCGGTTACCCAGCCACCCACCGCAGGTCCGAAAAGCGGCGCGACCATCATCGCGGTCGTCATGTAACCAATCACACTGGCTGCACGATCACGCGGGTGCACATCACGCACAATGGTGCGCGGCAGAAAGACACACACCGACGCACCAAAGCCCTGTACGAAACGACCGATCAATAACACTTCAATGGTCGGGGCCAGCATGCAGATAAAGCCACCTGCCGCAAAAACCAGCAGGCTGCCGATCATCACAGGTCGCCTGCCATGCCGGTCGGCCAAATTACCCAGCACAATGGACGCAAACATGGTGGCGATCAGATAGACGGTCAGCACCAGTTGTGCTGCACCGTAGGTGGTCTGAAGGTCACGCATAACGGCAGTATTGGCAGGCAATACACCATTCATGACCACGGGTCCTAGTGCCGATATGCCAACCAGTAACCACAGTGGCGGTGACTTTATTGAGGGGGCGATGCCTGTCGGTTTTATCAAGTTTAGCGTCGTACTCGTCACTGGTGTCTGGGGCGGCGGCCAGGTCGAGCAGCCGGATATCTGTCACAATAGCGTATCGTAACAGTGATCAGGGTGGTCGTTTGGGTCTTGTGGCCTATCCGCACCGATCGACGCAAGGAAGCGGTCAGGTCTGCAGTTAGGCCCTCGGTAAAGTCTGCTGTCAGGGTCGCGGTTGGGCTCGAATTGGCAGAAGTCAGTCAAGCAGGCCGCACAGGCCAGATACAGAGGCAATAGCCGATAATTAGCCGATAGATAATTAGCCGATAAATGGCAAATGATTCAAGTTAAAACAGACCAAGGCGGCTCTGGCCGGTTACCACAAGTCAGGCCTGGTGATTGCACCGGATCAAAACGACATAACAAGGCAGTTCAGGCACACCAATCATGAAGCAGCAACTATGCAAGCGGTAAAAACCTCTCTACTGGGCGCATACGGTTCGCTCGCGTTTCCGTTAGCTGCGGCCTTTATTGCGTTACAGGTCATCGTGCCAACCTTCTATGCGCAATCGACGGGGCTGAGTTTGTCGCAGATCGGTCTGGTGTTGCTGTTTGCACGCTTGTGGGACATGTTTACCGACCCACTGATTGGCTATCTGTCTGATCGTACGCCTGCCGCCCTTGGCAAACGAAAATCCTGGATTATTTGCTCAACGCCATTGATTGCCGTGGCGACGTGGATGCTGTTTAACCCCGGCGAGTCAGCAACACCCGGGTACCTGATGTTATGGACGTTTGTGATTTATGTCGCCGGGACCATGGCCATTGTGCCAATGAACGCATGGGGCGCTGAGCTCACTGACGACTACCACGAACGAAGCCGCGTGACCGGTGTGCGTGCAGCGTTTGGTCTTGTGGGTACCCTGGCGGCATTAACCATTCCCGCCGTGCTGGGGCAGTCCGCCTCATCAGACTTCGGCGCGTCACTGACGCTGATCAGTTATTTGGTGATTGTCACACTGGTTATCACCGTCGCGGTGTCGAGCATCGTGGTACCGGACAACAGCGTGGTCAATTCTCCGGCTAACTCCATTCGGGAAATTCTCAGTCTGCTGAAAACACCAACACCCGTGCGCCAACTACTGGGGAGCTTTCTGCTGAACAATATCGGTAACGCCATTCCCGCAACTTTGTTTTTGCTGTATGTCACCCATGTGATGGAAAAACCCGAATTTGCAGGTCCCTTGTTGTTTTTGTATTTCGTCTGCGCGACCGTATCAGTGCCCGGATGGCTGGCGTTAGCCAAACGGTTCGGCAAGCACCAAATCTGGAGCGTCGCGATGATCATGGCGTGCGTGTTTTTCCTGTCAACACCCTTCTTAAGACCCGACTATTTCTGGGTCTTTGTAGTCATTGTTGCCATCACCGGATTCACCAGTGGCGCTGATCTTGTGTTACCCGGCGCTATCAAGGGAGACCTGATCGAGTGGGATGCTTTGACCAACGGTTATCGTCGACCGGGTATTTTCTTCGCATTGTGGGGCACACTGACCAAATTGTCGTTCGCGCTGGCCATCGGCATTGCGTTTCCGCTATTGGAGCTCACCGGTTTTGATGCGACCAAAGAGGCCGGTGCACAATCGCCACTGTCGCTCGCATTGTTGTATGGCCTGCCCTGCATTGGCTTTAAAATCGGCGCAATTATTGGGATGCGCAACTATCCAATCACCGAAACCGAGCATGCACGCATTCGCGATGCGCTCCGTGCGAATGAAGCTACTGGCACACCCTGAGCACACGCCCTGAGCACACGCCCAGCATACCCCGAGCACACACCCAGAGACACAAAAGCAAGCGCTGCTACAAAGCCACACAGGCCCCGTCACACCAACACAGAGATTATTCCCGCAAATCGCAACATCGCGTTCGGTAACTGCGGTGCGCACGACAACAACATACCGACCACGCTGCACGCGCATCTCTTGGCATTAGTGCACCGACCCGACGCACGGGTTACCATAGCGGCCTGAGTTGTCATTTCACATCGCGCCGAACACACTGACCCATGAAAGTACTGATAATTGGAGCTGGTGGCAGAGAACATGCCATGGCCTGGAAAGTTGCAGCCTCCCCGGACGTCTCAGACGTTATCGTGGCACCCGGCAATGCGGGCACTGCGCTCGAAAGCAAGGTGACCAATGTTGATATCCCGGTCAACGATACTGCGGCACTCATCGCCTACGCAAAAGATCAATCCATTGACCTGACCATTGTGGGCCCGGAAGTACCGCTGGTTAATGGCGTTGTTGACGCCTTTATCGCCGAGGGCTTACGTATTTTTGGACCTACTGCCGGTGCTGCACAACTCGAAGGCAGTAAAGCCTACGCCAAAGATTTCCTGCAACGGCATAACATTCCGACCGCGTACTATCAGGTATTTGACAACGTGCCGGATGCAGTTGATTACATCGAAACAAAAGGTGCACCGATAGTGGTCAAAGCCGATGGCCTCGCCTCGGGGAAAGGAGTTGTGGTTGCCACAACGGTACGCGAAGCGATCAGTGCCGTGCACGATATGTTATCCGGTAACGCACACGGGGATGCCGGACGAACAGTAGTTATCGAAGAATTTCTGGTCGGCGAAGAGGCCAGCTTTATTTGTATGGTCGATGGTAAAACGGCATTACCCATGGCCACGTCTCAGGATCATAAAGCGAGAAATAACGGCGATACAGGCCCCAATACCGGCGGTATGGGTGCGTACTCCCCTGCACCGGTTGTCACACCCGATGTCCATCAACACATCATGCAGGACATTATCAATCCGGTGGTCAATGCCATGATAAAGGACGGCACACCGTTCACCGGCTTTCTGTATGCAGGGCTAATGATTGATAAGGCCGGTAACGCACGGGTTATAGAATTTAACGTCCGACTGGGAGACCCCGAGACACAACCTCTAATGATGCGCCTTGACAGCGATTTAGTCACGCTGTGTCAGGCTGCCATTGATGGCAAGCTCGAGAGTGTTGAAGCACAGTGGCATAACAAACCGGCAGTGGGTGTTGTAATGGCAGCTGGCACCTACCCGCAGTCGGGGAGTTCAGGCAATGTGATTAGCGGCCTCGATCAACCTGTCGGCGATAACATTAAGGTATTTCATGCCGGGACCGCTCAGCGCGATGACACCGTTGTGACCGCCGGCGGTCGTGTGTTGTGCGTCACCGCATTGGGCGATACCGTCACTGACGCGCAGTCAGCTGCTTATGATGCTGTCTCTGCCATCAGCTGGCAGGACGTCTACTACCGTACCGATATCGCCTGGAAAGCACTCGCTGATCGCTAGCCTCAGCGTTTCATCGCATCGAAAAATTCATTGTTGGTTTTGGTTTGTTGTAACCTACCCAACAAGAATTCCATGGCTTCGATTTCGTCCATGCCATGAATGAATTTACGCAAAATCCACGCTTTTTGTAGTTCTTCCTGATCCATCATCAATTCTTCACGACGGGTGCCGGAGCGGTTGATATTGATCGCCGGAAAGACACGTTTTTCAGCAATTCTGCGATCAAGATGCAATTCCATGTTACCGGTGCCTTTAAATTCTTCGTAGATGACTTCGTCCATCTTCGAACCGGTATCAACCAATGCTGTGGCTATGATGGTTAAGCTACCACCTTCCTCAATGTTTCGTGCCGCACCGAAAAACCGTTTCGGGCGATGCAGCGCGTTGGCATCCACACCACCGGTCAGTACTTTACCGGAGGACGGAACCACCGTGTTGTAGGCACGGGCCAAACGGGTAATGGAGTCGAGCAAAATCACAACATCTTTTTTATGCTCAACGAGACGCTTGGCTTTTTCTATCACCATTTCCGCGACCTGCACGTGACGGCTGGCAGGTTCATCAAAGGTACTGGAGATAACCTCACCCTGTACCATGCGTTCCATTTCGGTGACTTCCTCAGGGCGCTCATCAATCAGTAAAACGATGAGGTAACACTCAGGTTCGTTAGCCGCTATGCTTTGCGCAATGTTCTGCAGCATCAGCGTTTTACCGGCCTTGGGAGGCGATACTAACAAGCCACGCTGCCCTTTACCGATAGGGGCGGCGAAATCTATGACCCGCGCTGTAATATCCTCCGTACTGCCGTTGCCACGCTCCATCTTCAAGCGCTCGTTAGCATGAAGTGGTGTCAGATTTTCAAAAAGAACTTTATTTTTTGCCTGCTCTGGCGGGCCGAAGTTGATCTCATCAACCTTCAATAACGCAAAGTAACGCTCACCCTCTTTCGGCGGCCTGATCTTGCCCGAAATAGTATCGCCGGTTCTTAAACTGAAACGGCGTATTTGACTGGGCGACACATAGATGTCGTCTGGGCCAGCCAGATAAGAGCTGTCAGCGGAGCGTAGAAATCCGAAACCATCTTGCAGGATTTCGAGGACGCCACCACCGAAGATATTTTCGCCCTTTCGTGAATGTGCTTTCAGGATAGAGAAAATCATATCCTGTTTTCGTTGACGGGCAACGTTATCTACGCCAATGGAACGAGCCAGTTCAATCAGTTCTGTTGGGTTTTTCTTTTTTAGATCGGTAAGGTTCATAGACTTTAGAAGAGCAAATGTCCGGAGTGAAGGCAGCCTGCGACTTGACGCCAACCACTATCAGGGTTAGACGACAACAGACTTATATTGTAAGGATGATTAGTCAAAAACGTTGCAGTAATAGAAAGATGTTTTTTCGTTTTCGGTTTTTTCGTTTTCGGTTATTGACGCAGCTCAGTCTCGGCACAGTTGGCTTTTTTATAGCATCGTAGTATTCGAATGTTTAACACACCACCGTTTTGTATTAATTACCACGAGCGTGCGGCGACTGTTTACAGTTAAGTTTTCCGCTTTATTATTCGATTTTCCGGTTTCTTGATGTTACTTTTTAATTTCAGCGGTTTTTAGCTTCACTGTTTTTGACTTGCTGTAAAACGCTTTGTCGTTAGGGCTTTTGTCCAGGGCTTTTGCCAAGCCTCTTGATCGGCCCTCTTGGTCAGGCCTCTTGATCAACCCTTTTGGCCAAGCCTCTTGATCAGGCCTCTTGAGTTTGATCTACATCACCGGCGCACCCAAAAGACTTTTGCTGTCATTAACGCGATTCCCGAGTCAGTCTGTAGTCGGCCCATATATATAAACAGACCATTTAGCAGCGGCACATGTTTAAAAAGCTCATGTATAAAAAGCACATGTATAAAAGGCCTGCGTATAAACCACCGACGTCATAAACGGTCGATGTCGGAAACAACCGGTGTCGTATACCCGCCCAACATTTTAATCAACCGGCGTTACAGTCTGTCGTTTTTGCAGTTCCCGTACAGCTGAGGTTGTTAACGTCATGTTTGAGGCGGACTTACTCAAAACAACCGCTGTAAGCACACTATCGAGTGGCTAGCTTCAGTGGCGACTCGCTGTTAGCAAACAACAAGTTAGCAACCAACAACACAGACCCGGAACATAGAGTGAACACACCGCCTGGCCGCATTCATTACGCACACCGCTTTAACCATTTGCCGTCGCTGGTCACCTCGGCCAATCGTCTTTGCAAATTACCTTCACAAATCGTCTTCGCAAATTGCCGGCGTGCACTCCAAACGACTGCAAAAAAATGCGACGATACAGACGGCCAACGGCGCCACCAAAAGCACTAACCGCCCCCATTAAAAATCAACTGCAGCGTGTTTGTAAGGTCAAGTGTTCCCCGCCTCGGCGGATATCCCACGGGGAATCCTGTGGCTGACAGGCCCAGAAATTTACCAGCCAGTACTTACCGACCTGAAGTTACCGATCGGGATTTACCGACTGACGAGATTACCTGCTGCAGGAGTAACTAACTGGAACGATTGTTGGGTTCGGTGATTAATGGGTTTGAATTGCTGAGAGCCAGCGCGCTTGTACTTTCGCCGGAATTGATATTTGATATCAGATAACCGTGAAATTAGCACGCAATCGTCTTGACGTCCAGTGCTGCAGATCATTAAAACGTCAATTTGACTAAAAAATATCGTAAATGCTGTTTATCTGGTCGTGCCGTTATTCTTCGGACGGTATCCGTTCGCCCAAACCTGCCTTTCCGTCGGCGTTAGCGGCCCCAAATCAGTAACTCCAGATTAATAACCCC
The DNA here is from genome assembly GCA_937923745.1 of uncultured Granulosicoccaceae bacterium. Classification (GTDB taxonomy): domain Bacteria; phylum Pseudomonadota; class Gammaproteobacteria; order Granulosicoccales; family Granulosicoccaceae; genus CALDUO01. The sequence continues at coordinate 27,122 of CALDUO010000024.1, read as the reverse complement.
ATACCCGTGACCCCATACCCGCGACCCCATACCCGCGACCTCGGACCAGAAGCCCTAAACCGGAGACTGGCGGCTCAACAATGGCCGATCAACACTGACCTAACGACGGCCAGTGGCATAAAATCTCAAGGGTTACACGTGTCGCCACTGTGTGCGTGGTTTGAACTGCTTACTCGGTTCGTGTTGTCTGATAGGTGAATCAGGGCCTGACGTTGGGTATTGTCATCCCGCGCCAGACATAATGATTTGGTTTGTGCAAATACCCTGCCATGAGGGTGTCAGCGGTGGTCTGGGCAGGTGGTCTGGGCAGGTGGTCTCGGCAGATGGTCTGGGCAGGTGGTCTCAGTAGGCCTTTACAGGTGTCGCACGTTAAGCGCCAGGCTCGTCCAACACATACCCAAATGGTATTGATGAACGAGACCTGACTGATCAATTACCAGCGCCTGCTGTTGCGCTTTCGAGAGCGCTGTGCGGGTTAGACGTTGGCGTCGATAAATTCCTTGAGCTGGCTGCGTGACAGCGCACCCATGCGAGAATCTTCAACCGAGCCACCCTTGAACAGCATGAGCGTGGGAATGCTGCGAATGGCGTATTTCGCCGGGTTTTCGCCGTTTTCATCAACGTTCATCTTGGCCACTTTGACCTTGCCCGTGTATTCACCGGCAACGTCGTCAAGTACAGGCGCAAATGCCTTACACGGACCACACCACTCTGCCCAGAAATCAACCAGTACTGGCACATCGGATTGGAGGACTTCTGCTTCAAAGTTTGCGTCGGTGACGTCTATGATTTCGGTGGTCATGGGTTATTGTGGCTCCTTTTCAGTTCTGTGGATTGGCTCAAAAAATGTTACTGTTTGGGCGAATGACTGTCTATTGTACCTCGCATTCGCTGTTTTCTTCTGCATTCAGCAAACGCTGCTGCAAAATTCATCAGGCTCTGCTGCAAAAATGCGCAGTGTTTTACTAGTGTTTTACTTCTGTCTTACTGACTCATATACAGTGACCCGTCAACACCGGCTCACGGGCTTCTCACAACGACACCTATGACTTCTGACTCTCCAGCCCCACTAAGGTTCAGCGAACTCGGCTTACCCGATGTGCTCGTCCAAGCCACTGATGATGCAGGCTTCTCGCATTGCACCGACATTCAGGCTCTGACACTGCCCACCATCATTGAGGGTCATGATGTTGCCGCCCAAGCACAGACAGGCACCGGGAAGACGGCAGCATTTTTGCTCGGTTCAATGACCCTGCTGTTGCAGAAAGAGGGTGCGGTTACCCGGCAAAAAAATCAACCTCGCATGTTGGTTATTGCACCGACACGAGAGCTGGCTATCCAAATATTTAATGACGCCGAACAGCTCGGCCAGCACACTGACTTTAAATTCCGCGTGGTATATGGCGGCGCAGACTACGAAAAACAACGGTTAGCCGTAGAGGCAGGTGTTGACGTCCTTATTGGTACACCGGGGCGATTAATCGACTATTTCAAGAAAAAAGCCTTTGATCTCAAGGCGCTGGAAATTGTTGTGCTCGATGAAGCCGATCGCATGTTCGACCTGGGTTTTATCGCTGACATTCGTTTCCTGCTAAGACGTATGCCCTCGCCCGACAACCGCACCAGCATGCTCTTTTCAGCGACGCTCTCCAACCGCGTGATGGAGCTCGCCTACGAACACATGAACAGCCCGCGAGCTATCGAAGCATCACAAACGGGCGACACCGCCGAGGGTGTCGAGCAGTTTCTGTTTCAACCGGCAACCGACGAAAAGGTGAGTCTCCTCGTTGGCCTGATCCGAAAACTCACCCCATCCCGAACCATCGTTTTTGTGAATACCAAACGGGCATCAGAAACCGTTGAGGGTTATTTGCTGGGCAATGGTATCCAGTGCGGCACGCTGTCCGGCGATGTCAGACAAAAACGCAGGCAGCGTATTCTCGCCGACTTCACCGCAGGCAAGTTACCGGTACTGATTGCGACCGATGTTGCGGCAAGGGGCCTGCACATCAACGATGTGACTCATGTGTTTAATTTCGATCTGCCACAACAGGCAGAAGACTACGTGCACCGCATCGGGCGTACAGCGAGAGCCGGAACCACCGGTGAAGCACTGAGTTTTGCCTGCGAAAAATATTCATTTTCACTCCCCGATATCCAGGAGTACATTGGACAAAGCATCCCGGTCGCACCGATTACCAACGATATACTGCCAGAACTCGATCCCCCGGCTAAAATCGAAAAACGCGAGGCGCAGTCCCAAAACAGCCGAAATCAAAGTGGTCGCAAACAGGGAGGAAGAAGCCCTGGCGGACGCAAGCAGAGCAGCAACCAAAGCGGTAACAAGGGAAGAAGCGGGCAAAACCGCAGAGGACGCAGCGAGAATGGACAAAAAAGCGGTGAATCATCGGGTAAACCGTCGTCCGATGGTGCCAAAAAAGACCACTCAGACAGCTAAATTACGTGACATACCGTCACGAAACACCTCTCAGAGACCCAATAACCACCCCCGGTAGCAGCTAATACTGTCTTTTTCCGTAAACTTTTTAAAAAAAACCTAAGATTATTAGTAATCTCTGAATTAATTGAGTACACTGTCCGTGCAAACTCGAAGCGGTGTCAGTAATATCACTCCTTTTTTACAGTTCATCCGGAACCAATCCCCAACGGCTTTAATCTTTAAAGCGGTTTCGAAATCATCTTGGCTGTTGCAGCACTACGTCTCGTCGATCCCCAACCAGATCAGCAAAACGTTATTCCAGGTCTTTCTTCACCGAAAAATCCAGAAGCAAACAGCCGTTCAGTGGTTTTCTTAATCGGGAAAGGGTCCGCATCAGGCTATCGGGTTTGCGGAACATCTTTATTTTTTGAGGCAAAAAAGTTATGGCAACAGGTACGGTTAAATGGTTCAACGAGTCGAAAGGCTTCGGTTTCCTTTCGCAGGATGATGGCGGCGACGACGTATTCGTACACTTCTCCGCAATTCAGGCTGACGGGTTCAAAACCCTGAACGAAGGCCAGAAAGTCACGTTTGAAGTTGAACAAGGCCCGAAGGGTCCGCAAGCTACTCAGGTTTCTCCGGCTTAACAGCTTTTAATCTGACTGGTTTTTGCGCACTTGGCGCTTTAGCGCTCGGTGCTCGCTGTCTTGGTCGCACTCAACGTTTCGTTTAAACTCAACGTTTCGTTTAAATAGAACGGGTAGTGGCCGACAGTGGTTCGCTGTGTAATACACGCGTAACCAAAACCAGAGCATGCGTCTGAAGAATATAGCGGGCCAGTCACTCAGACTGGCCCTTTTTTATGGGCGCAAGCTTGCCGCCACGCTGCTGCACTGACAAATACTTGTGCCCAAATCAGGCCTGTTTGGGAACCCGGATACTTCATGGCATGCCCAATGCCTGCTACCATACGCACTTGGCGAAAAACGCCGATTTTACTCTCTCAACCACGTTACACACCGGAGCCATCATGCTGCCAGAACACGCCCACGAGAACATGGTCGAACAGCAAATCCGTCCTTGGGATGTGCTTGACCAACGGATACTCAACGTGCTGGGTTCTGTTCCGCGTGGCGAGTTCGTGCAACCCGAACACCGCGGCATTGCATTTTCTGACTACCAATTACCGATAGGGCATGGTCAGTCGCTGCTCAAACCCAACATCGATGGCCGGATTCTGCAGGCACTGATGGTCGAAGCAGATGAATCTGTCCTGGAGATAGGCACTGGCAGCGGTTACCTCGCGGCATGCCTTGCCAGTCTTGGCAAACAGGTGACCTCCATCGAAATCAACGAAGCACTCTCGCAGTCTGCCACCGAAAGGCTGGCGCGGCTTGGCTATACTAATGTGACGACCAAAGTCCAGGATGCCGCTGCCGCGTGGGATGCAGCTGATCACTACGACGCGATTGTGCTGACAGGTTCCGTTGAAATCGTACCTGACTTCTACCGAGAGAAACTGACACCCGGTCATGGCCGTATGTTTGTCGTCATTGGCAGCGAAAAGTCTCCCACCATGGAAGCGCAACTGATTGTCCGGGCCAGCGAGTCCGAATGGATCAAAGAAAGCCTGTTTGAGACCTCCCTGCCCCCATTACAGAATTTCGACACCGTGGCGCAAACATTCTCGTTCTGACAGTCCCGAGTCGCGCCACGCTGGCCACCGAGAATCTGCCGACAGGACAGACTTTCGGGCCCATCAGGGCTCAGGCGGTTTAGAACCTCAACCAAGCTGTTGCGGTTTGCGTAAGCATCTTGTCGATGTGTTAACGGGCACCCGGCAAAATTCAGGCTCAAAACCAGATGTAGTGCCAGCTTTTGCCTCGCACTTCACTGACAGGCCAGCACGGGACTTGCTGAGTATCCGAGAACACAGGAAAAGCGGCCTTCCCAGAGTTGTGAAGGGGTGTGCTATGAACCTCTGGCGATAAACCTCTGGTGAATAACCTTACGTGATACCCGATCAATGCAATACCCGGCGGCTTATTACGGATGTCAGGAGAATAAGAATGTCAGCAGTTAGTCTATCCATGCTCATGCGCTCCAACGCGGCGCCGATTGTGGCCAAAGCCGCGGCAACGGTCATCGCTGTTGCGCTGTCTCTGGGCACCATGCAGGCCCGGGCAGACGGATTGCTCGATGTCTACAATCTCGCCAAAACCTACGACGCTGATCTCAAGGCTGCCGAGTTCGATTTCGAGGCCATCCGCAGCAGTGTGCGCATTGCCAAATCTGCAAATCGTCTGCAGGCCGGGCTTGGCGCAACGGCCTCGATTGGTGATGTCAATGATGACGGCGATGGCAGTTTCTTTAGTCAGGCGTTATCGCTTAATCTTCGCCAAACACTGTTCAATTCGGCACAATCAATTGCCGTTGACCAGTCACGACTGGCAGTCACACAAGCAGAAGCACAGCTCGAATCCCAACGGCAATCACTCATGTTACGAGTGGCCACGGCTTACTTTGATGTGCTGCGCGCGCAGGCTGTGGTGGCTTTCCGACGATCCGAACTCGATGCCATCGGACGCCAGAAAGAGCAGAATGAGCGACGATTTGATGTCGGTCTTGTGCCGGTGACTGACGTCAAAAACGCTCAAGCACAATTTGACCTTGCAACGGCGGCGGAAATTGCCGCGGTTAACCAGTTGTCTGCTGCTGAAGAAGCGCTGATTGTGGTCAGCGGTGCAGACCCCAAATTACTGGCCGAACTACGCTTTGATATGCCGCTGGTCTCACCAGACCCAGCAGATATCAAAGCGTGGGTCAAAATATCAGAAGAACAGAATATACCGCTGGTTGTCGCCAAATTAGCTGCCGAAAACGCCAAACAGGAAGTGTCCGTCAATCGCGCCTTGCGCATGCCCACCCTCGATCTGGTCGGTTCGGCATCCACCAGTGAAACCGAGCAACGGGGCAGACCCGATGTGGATCGTGCCGAGATCGGGCTCGAACTGTCTTTCCCGTTATTAACGGGTGGCAGGACCAACGCGCTGGTCGCACAGGCGCGCGCTGCCAGCCTCGCCAGTAACGAACGCCTTGTTGCACAGCGACGGGCAACCGTACAACAGGCGCGAAATGCCTATCGAAACGTGCTTGCGAGCATTAGTCGCGTGAATGCCTTACAACAGGCGCTCGAATCCACCCAAAAATCACTTGAAGCACAAGAGGCAGGCTTTGCCGAGGGCCTGCTGACATCACTGGAGGTACTGAGATCTTTACGTGACACTTTCAGTGCACAATCAGACTTTGCAGCCGCTCGATACGACTACATACTCAGCACTCTGCAGCTCAAGCAAGTGGCCGGCATCCTGACCGAGGATGATCTAACCGAAATCGATCAGTGGCTGGTCGAGCAGGAGAGTTGACCGCAGTGTACTCAACGCAGGCTGTCATACTGGACGTCATACAGGCCACGCTCGCCGTTGTGGTTCGAATCAGCAGCGTTGGTCGACGTTACCCGGCCGCAGCTGATTGTGCATGAGCGAGCAGCGCGGGCAACAATCTGACACGGCTGGCACAAACCGTCAGGCGCTGCCATCGTCAGCATCACGCCGGATAGCTTCACCGTCGACAACTCCCTCGCCGACAACTCCCTCGTCGACAGCCTCCTCGTCGACAACTGAAGGGGCATCACACTCTCAGGCGGCGTCCAACATTGCATCGTCCGCACCGTCGAAGCGGGCAGCATCTGCGACCAAGCCCCGCTACTGGACACCAACACACTGGCCTACGTGGCTCGCATTTGCAGGCCTGTGGTGCTTGTCGCGATTTCCGTTTCAAACCCAGGTAACAGTCGGCAGAGCATTGGGACTGGCCATCTCTCGATTAATCCCGTCACGCCGACGTGTGGCACTGACTAACCTGAAGCTTGCCTACCCACACCTGACTGACGCAGCGCGAGAGCAACTCGCGGACGAATCGTTTAAGCAGGTTGGCAGCTCAGTCGCTGAACTCGCATCGGTATGGTACCGGCCGCTTGAATTTTATCAGTCCACATTTACTTACCAGGGACTGGAACACATCACCGCGGCCAGAACGCAGGGCAAAGGTGTTCTTATTTTGCAGGCCCATTTCACGATGCTCGACATTCTCGGCGCCGTAGTCGGCAGTCAGATGCCGCTGTCAGTCGTTGCCGACACGCCCAACAACGCACTCTTTGGCGATAAACTCAAAGCCAAACGTGAACGGTATGTGCAGGAAGCTATCGATAACAAAAATATCCGCAAAATGGTGCGCAGGCTTCGCAACAATGAGATTGTTTGGTATTCACCCGATCTTTTTGTTGCTCGCAGCAGCGGCGGCATTCTGACGACCTACTTTGGTGTACCGGCACTCACCACTGACGGCATCGCGCGCATCGCCAAACTGACCGGCGCGACCATCATTCCGTTTATTCCCACGCGAGGCGCCAACGGCCAACCTTCGGTACTGACGTTTTTTGAAGCACTGGATCCGGGTGATTTATCCGATACCGACGCGGTGACTCAGCGTATGAATAACCTGTTCGAGCAACAGGTAGGCACGCAGCCTGAGCAATATTTTTGGGCACACAAACGCTTTAAGCCCCCCGGCCCCACGTACGATAATCCGTATGCCTGAATCAACCGGGTCACCACCAGACTCACATCGATCGGCGAACAACATCAACGACCCTCAGACAGGCCCGTCCGGCCCCGGCCTCCTCTACCGGTCAGGAATAGTTCTCTTAGCACCACTGGTACTGGGTCATCTGTGCTGGCGTGCCCGCAAAGACGGTGGTCTCGTCTACTTGCGCGAACGCCTGGGTTTTTATCGATCAGAACGCACCGACAACCCTGACAAGTATCCACTCAAAACACAGGCGCCCAAATCACAAATAACTCAATCAAAAATAACTGGAGCACTGGCAACTGACGTACAGGCAACTGACGTACAGGCAACTGTCACACTGGCACCTGACACACTCGCACAGGTGCCTGAAAAGAGCTTTGATGGTGGGCAAATTCAGGGCACGTACGAACGGGGGCCCGTGTGGATTCACGCGGCATCGGTTGGCGAAGTCAATACTGTAAAGCCGTTACTGAAGGCCTTAATTGCCCGTTATCCCGATGACCACTTTGTGGTCACGACGGCAACGCCGACGGGCAAAGCAATGATCAACAATACCACCCTGCCTCGCACCCGACACCATTATCTGCCGTTGGACTATCGTTTTGCAGTCAACGGTTTTTACCGGCACGTGCAGCCTCGTTGCGGCTTTATTGTCGAGACAGAGTTATGGCCCGTACTCTATCAACAATCGTCAGTACCCTTGGTACTGATAAATGCGAGACTTTCCGAAAAAACGATCAAAGCCGCCACTGGCTGGCTCAAAAAAGCCTACCGCTACTGTGTGTCACAGCTTGCATTAATCATTGCACGGCAGCCAAGCGATGAGGCTGCGTACCGACAATTGGGTGCAACCACTGTCGAGCAGGTCGGCAACCTGAAACAGGCGATTACACCACCCGACCATCAGTACATAGCATCGCTGCCGCACCCGTTTAAAAACTTGCATCGGTTTGTACTGCTCGCCTCCACGCATGACGATGAAGAGCTCCAACTGGCAACGCGCTGGTTACAACAAAACAACCCGCCATTACTGGTCATTGCACCACGGCATCCTGATCGGGCCGGTGATCTGAAGCGACAGCTATATCGATTAACCAAAGAGATCGCTCTGCGGAGCCACAACGACACGGTTGATGACACTACCGCGATCTATATTGCAGACACACTGGGCGAGATGGACCTGTGGTATCTCCACGCTAATGCTATTTTTCTCGGTGGGTCACTGACGGCGGTGGGAGGACACAACATGCTGGAACCGGCCTGTTTGCAACGTTCGGTCATTACCGGCCCACACCTGCATAACTTTGACAAGGAAGTAGCGAAGTTACAGGCCAATGATGCGATTACCGTCTGCGCCGATGCCGCACAGGTCATTGAGGCACTGATTGATCAGTATGACAACACTGGCACCACTGAGGCGATGGGCAAGCGAGCCGCCGATACGATAAAACCGCACCAACAGGTGTTGCCTGACTACCTGACGCTGCTCGCACCGTACATTGATCGCTAGTCGGCATTCACCCCAAGGTATCCCTCTGTGAACAGGGACCAAATGTCAGGGGTAAAAAAAAACGCATTGGATTTCACCGACAAACGCACCAGCGAACGCTCGAACCTTTTTAAATTAGCGTCACGCCACGCCTTACCCTGTTTGGTGTCACCGCTGCTTTTTTTGACGACAGCTTTATCAAAATCAATGATGTAAACACGGTCGCTGTCATCTATCAGGATATTGCTGCCGTTCAGATCTTCATGACAGACATGATGGTCATGAAACGTTCTGATCACCCGGCCAATCTCGGGCCACAGTCTATCCGGTAACGGGTGGTCTTCGACGCGCTCTGTCATCGAGGCTGTATTGTCTACCCAGTGAGTGATCAGGCTGGTACGGTAGCACCAGCGGTGTTTTTCGACCCGGCACGCAAACGGCTTTGGTGCTGGCAGGCCTGCGTCTGCCAAACGCTGTAATAAAGCGAATTCCTTAAAAGCTCTTGTGCCGTTCAGCCCGGTCCACAGATATTTGTCTTTGCTGAAATGACGCACATAGCCACCACGACGGTAGTGTTTCAGCAGCAGGTCATGGTCTTGCCATTGAAAGCGGAACGCCTCGGTGCGTCCGCCGGTGATCGATTGCCGGAGCAGGTTTTCCTGTGCCAGGTATGCGTGGGAGAAAAGTCGCACTTCAGCGCCATCAGCACTCTCGCGTGCAAATTGATAAGACGCCCCGTCATGGGCAAATACGACCGACTGCACGTGTTAGCGTCCGTAACCTGACTCAGTAACGGCCCGGTCATACGCACCGCCTGTGTGATACCGCATCAGGTTATGTGTACCTGTGTCATCAAAGCGATGCGCAGGGCAGCTCGCGATCTTTAACAGAGCCCCTTTGGTAGGCCCCAAGCTAGCAGCACGGCTAGCGGCACGGCTAGCGGCAAGGCTAGCAGCACGGGTTGCGGCAACAGCATCGACCGCAATCTGGCTCGACAAAGACGCCACGTGCTATTGGCTGGCGTTGTCGGTCTGTTCTTTTTTCATCACAAAAACGGTGCCGCAGTACGGGCACTTTGCTTCGCCTGACTCCTCAATGGGAATAAACACACGCGGATGGGAATTCCACAGCGACGTATCGGGTGTCGGACAATGCAGTGGCAAGTCTTTAGCGCTGACTTCGATCTGCGTTTGGGCATTGGGTAGGTTCATGAGATTTCGTTTTTGGGGTTCGTGGTCTGTCAACGATTCGTGGTCTGGATTAGTGGTCTGGATTAGTGGACTAATTGGACAGCGGTAACTGACTGCGCTAGACAAACGTAAGCCAATCATCGTGTTCCTTGCTGCGACCTTCAACAACATCAAAGTACAGCTTTTGCAACTGTTCGGTTATCGGGCCCCTTGAACCGGTTCCGATGGGTCGATTATCCACCTCACGTATGGGGGTCACTTCAGCAGCAGTGCCACTGAAAAATGCCTCATCCGCAATATAGACCTCGTCGCGGGTGATACGGCGTTCGACCACATCAATGCCCAGCCCTTTAGCCAAATGCATAATTGTATTGCGTGTTATACCGTCCAGTGCAGAAGTCAGGTCAGGGGTGTAGATGACGCCTTTACGAATGATAAAGATATTTTCACCACTACCCTCTGCCACGTAACCTTCGTTATCGAGCAACATCGCCTCGTCATAACCGTCGGTGAGCGCCTCACGAAGTGCCATCATTGAATTGATGTACTGGCCATTGGCCTTTGCCTTACACATGGCAATATTGACGTGATGACGGGTAAAGGACGACGTTTTGATCCGTATGCCACGGGTCATATTCTCATCACCCAAATAAGCGCCCCATTCCCACGCGGCAATCGAGCAGTGAACACTGAGATTATCCGCTCGCAACCCCATACCCTCAGAACCCAGAAAACACATCGGGCGAAGATAGGCTGAGTCGAGCCCGTTTTCGCGTACTACCTGAAGTTGTGCTTCATTCACGGTAGCTTCATCAAACGGGATATCCATGCGCATGATTTTGGCCGAATCAAACAGCCGACGGGTATGGTCCTGCAAACGAAACACGGCCGTGCCACGATCCGTTTTGTACGCCCGCACGCCCTCGAAGACACCCATTCCATAGTGCAGGGTATGGGTCAGAACATGGACTTTGGCTTCGCGCCAATCGACCAGTTCTCCATCCATCCAAATGACACCATCTCGATCAGCAAACGACACGATTGTAATACTCCAGCATTGGTTTAGTTTTAAAGAACATCAGATTTCACGGCATTACCTGCCTGCCCATGTCACACCCTTGAGACAGACGCAGCGTTACAGAGCCTTTGCACTTTGGTGACACGCGAGGTTGCTCTTGCATGCGTCTCCGGCACGCGTCTCCGGCAACCATCTCTGGCAAGCGTTACACCAAAAACAAGCGTGCCCTGAAGGCGAGTCCTATGGGGTATTCCTTGTGAGTATCCCATGTATGTGTCCCGCGGGTGTCTCCCATAGCTGTGTCAAGGGAGTTTCCGCGGGGTTTGCCACGGTGTTTAGCGCACGGCGTTCCAGTGATTTTACGTCCTCTGGCTATCAGGCACCACTGCCAGCGGATTCAAAAAGTTGCTGCCAGACCTGAACGACACGTTGGCGGTGATCGGCTAACACCCCGATCTCAATGCTGCCGGTCGGGGTCTGAGCGTTTGCGCCTATATCCACTATCGGCGTCACCCCCATCAAAACACACTCGTGGACACAGGTTCTGTACGCGAGGTAGGCGTCGTGTAACCAGCGAGATTGGCCGGGCTTTAACACACCAAGGGGTTCCAGACGTTCCAGCAAACGCACGTTGTCCGTGTCGTTGGTGAGTTCGGGATGACTGCCCGCGAGCAACAGGACGGCGTATTGAACCATAAACTCTATATCAGCGATACCACCGCGGTCTTGCTTCAGATGAAACCGATCGCCACCGCTGCTGCCCAGCTCTTCTATCATTCTACGACGCATCGAGCTGACGGATTCACGGAGCTGCTCGGGATGACGGCCCAGACTCAACACCTGCAATCGGGTCTCGTTAAAGTGCGACAGTATTCGGTCAGAGGATACCACCGCTCGGGCGCGCACCAACGCCTGATGCTCCCAGGTCCAGGCCTCATCCAGCTGGTACTGGCGAAAGGCGTGAATGCTGCTGACCAACATGCCAGACTGACCGTTGGGCCGCAGACGTGTATCTGTCTCATACAGCACACCGGCAGAGGTCATGGTGCTCAGAAAATGCACGGTCTTTTGTGCCATGCGAGCGAAAAACACCTGATTTTCCACGGGCTTGTCACCATCGGTTTGCTGGCGCTCCCCCTCGCTGTCGTGCAAAAACACAAGATCAAGGTCTGACCCGAAACCCAGTTCCCATCCGCCCAATTTGCCATATGCCACAATGGCAAGCGCAGGGTGCCGGGTGACACCGTCGAGCAGACAGCTTGGTCGGCCGTAGCGCTCGATCAGCGGAGTTTCAACCAGTGTCATAACAGCTTCCAGAATGAACTCCGCAATCCAGGACAGACAGTCGCTGGCTTGCATCAGGCTCAGATGCCCTTCCAGTTCGGCCACCGCAACCCGAAGCGTGGCCGCCTGACGGTACTGGCGTAGCCCGTCCATCTGCATTTCAAGGTCTTCGTCACGCAGACGCTCGAGCATGGCCTTCATATCACGTTGCAAAGAGGCATACTCCGGCGGCCGGCTGAGTCTCCGGGGGTCAATCAGTTCATCAATGACAATCGGGTGCCGCGAGACAAACTCGGCAATCCACGGGCTACGGGCAAATATGCGGGTGAGTAAAGCCAACGCATCGGGGGTGTCGATCAACACCTGCAAATACACACTGCGCCCACCCACACTGCGCACCAGTTTTAAGAGCCCGTCGAATGCGGACCACGAACAGTCGTGCTTCCGGACACTGCGTAAAATGAGCGGCATCAGGCGCTCGACCCGTGTGTGTCCGGTCGCAGACAGACTTCGGTAGAACGCACTGCCCTCCAGTTCGGTCAATCGCTCCAGCATTTGCGGTGCTTGGGTGAAGCCCACGGCTTCCAGTAACGCCAGTGCACCGGCCTGATCATCGAGCGACAGCCACAGCGAATCACACGGATCTGACGCATCAACTGCGTCCCCTGTTTCTCCGGCGTGCGTCCCTGTGCTATTTGCCGGGTCAGTCTCCATCTGAAACAAAATGCCAAATCGCTCACTCACAGCGTGCCGATGTTCGTTCAGTGCCGCGTAAAAGGACTTGCGGTTCTCGTACCCCATCGCCATTAACAAACGCTGAAAGTCACCCTCGTCTTCCGGGATAACGTGTACCTGGTGATCACGCATCATTTGCACAAGGTTTTCGGCATGGCGTAAAAAGAAGTACGCTGCCCGTAGCTGTGTGACTTCTGTCTGCGGCATCAGCTCAAGCTCTCCCAAGGCCTCCAACACACGCAAAATTGGCCGTTGTTGCAGCCTCGGCTCACGCCCCCCGCGCACCAATTGAAATGCCTGGCCAATAAACTCAATTTCGCGAATACCACCGCGACCGAGCTTGATGTTGTCCTGCATACCCTTGCGCATGACCTCGGCATGTATCCGCTGTTTCATGTCACGTAATGACTCAAACACGCTGTAGTCGAGATAACGGCGATATACAAACGGACGCAGCAAACCGTTAAGCACCACGATGTCGGCAGAGTTACCGGTGATCGCCCGGGCTTTGATCATCGCGTAACGCTCCCATTCACGCCCCTGGTACAGGTAATAATTCTCGACGCCGTCGAAGTTCATAACCAGCGGACCACTGTCACCAAACGGACGCAACCGGAGATCAACCCGATACACAAAACCATCTTCGGTGACCTGGCCCAACAGTTTGACCATAGACTGCGTGACTTTTCGGAAGAACCCGGCATTGTCGATTGAACGGTGACTGCCGATCGTGTCGCCATTGGCCGGAAACACCATAATCAGGTCAATGTCCGATGAAAAATTAAGCTCACCACCACCGAGTTTGCCCATGCCCAATGTAATCAGCCGCTGTTCGTTGCCCTTCACATCGACCGGGGTACCAAACTTCGCGACCAGTGCCTGATGAGCGAGCTGCTCTGCGACCCGTATGCAGACATCGGCGAGTCGACTCAATGCCGCCAGCGTCGACTCGACCTGCTCACCGTTAACCGGCGTTGCACCCTGTACAAAAAAATCTTCAATGATAATGCGAACGAGGTGACGATGACGAAAGACACGCAGAGCGCGCATCGCCTCGTTTTCGGTGGTGTCGGCACTGATGTCCGGTATCGCATCGGTGATTGACGCAGCCCCGGTCACCGGTGTCGTGTTATCGGACAGCACATCGAGCAGTAGCGCGGGATCGCGTTGACACATCTCGTGTGCGAATGTACTTAACGCAAACACGTGCGGCAGCGTTGCCAACAAACGCTGGCCCTGTGTGCCGGAGTCGGCAATACCGGCGCTAGCCAGCAATTCCCGTATAGACTGTGAGGGTTCTTGTGACAAAGGTGTCCCCGTTTGGCAACATTGTTATACTTTGATTTAACTAAACTACGGCACTCTGCCCTGCAATGACAGCCCGACTTGAAATAGACCACGTCAGTGTCGCACTGGGCACTGCCACGGGCTTTAGACGCACCCGAAGCAACGTTGCTCCCACATTACCAGCCTCCACTGTCATGTTCGACAGCCCGGTAACCAACCTCGCAGCAACCTATTCGGAACCACACAAATCAGGCCAGAGCACCACTGAGGCGATCAGTGCAACACAAACGACATCGCACCCTGCGCACTCCATTGAACAGAACGGGCAACAGATCCCAAACAACATCATTATTCAGGACGTCAGTTTCTCCATCGAGACCGGCGCCATCGGCTGTTTGCTCGGACCCAGTGGCTGTGGCAAGACTACCCTGCTGCGCACTATTGCCGGGTTTGAAAATCCGGTAGCCGGTGATATCCGCATCAATGGCAACACGATTGCCGGCTCCTGTAGCCCGCTACCGCCAGAAAAACGCAATGTGGGCATGGTGTTTCAGGATCTTGCCCTGTTTCCGCACCTGACAGTGTATAAAAATGTAGCGTTTGGTATGCAGGGCCACAGTCGTCGGGCCGTCAACGAGCGGGTTGAACAATTGCTTGATCTGGTCAACATGCAAAAATTCGCCGAGAGTTACCCGCATCAGCTGTCCGGAGGGCAACAACAGCGAGTCGCGCTGATTCGGGCGATGGCACCGAGACCCGAGCTGATATTACTCGACGAACCCTTCAGCAGCCAAGACACCGAACTGCGCGTGCAACTTGCCCACGAAGTGCGTGACATTCTGAAAAAAGACGGCATCACGGCCATCCTCGTGACACATGATCAAAATGAGGCATTTGCTATTGCTGATCAAATTGGTGTGCTGTGCGACGGTGAGCTTCGGCAATGGGACACAGCGTACAACCTTTATCACCGTCCGGTGGACCGGTTTGTCGCAGACTTCATCGGTGAAGGTGTTTTTGTGTGCGGCAATTCCATCAATGAGCAATGGATACAAACCGAGCTTGGACAAATACAGGGAGAGGTATCACAGCAGTTTACACCCGGCACCGAGATCGAACTGCTGGTCCGACCCGATGACGTTATCCACGATGACAACAGCACCAGTGTAGGGACCGTTATTGCACGCGATTTCCGGGGTGCGGGGCACCTCTACACATTGCTGATGCCGGGCAGTACCCGGCTACTGTGTCTTGCACCCAGTCACCACGACCACCAAATTGGCGAGAAAATTGGCGTGCGACTGGCGCTCGACCACCTCGTTGTGTTTAAACGCTAAACGAACACGCCGCTGTGATGTTGTTGTATTCAGCACCAAGAGTTCATTTATTACCCTGCATGCCTTCGCGGCCTTCAATGGCTTTAGCCACCCATCGGTGCCGCAACAATCCTGTAACACCACACCAGACTGGCATCGGCTTCATCGCATCAGTTCGTAAAGAGCCGCTATGACGATCAGCGACTGGTTACATCAACTGGGCCTTGAGACCTATTTACAGAGTTTCAGTGATAACGACATCGACATGGACGTGCTTCGTTTACTGACACCTGAAGATCTGAGCGATCTTGGCGTCATCAAAGTGGGGCATCGCGTCCGGATGCTCAAGGCGATCGCTGCGTTAGCACCCACTGACACCGCAGAAAAATCTACAACCAAAGCCTCGGACTCCACACTCAATACACACCTGCATGCAGCCTCGTCGAATCAGGCCGAGAGACGGCACCTGACGGTGATGTTTATCGACATTGTCGGTTCAACCGAGCTGACCACACAACTGGACCCGGAAGATGTACGGGCGCTGTACGCTCACTTTCAGGCAATTGTAGAAAAGATCGTCAAGCAGTACGACGGTTTTATTGCCAGTTACATGGGCGATGGGGTCATGTGTTATTTCGGCTGGCCAACGGCACATGAAGATGATGCGGAACGCGCTGTTCGTGCAGCGCTCTCTATTATTGAGAAGGCCACTGCCGCGCCAACACCCAACGGTACCGAGCTTGCGCTGAGAGTGGGCATTGCGACCGGACTGGTGGTCGTGGGCGAAGTCATTGGCAGCGGCGCCTCCGAGGAGGCATCAGTTGCCGGTCAAACGCCCAACCTTGCAGCACGTATGCAAAGTATTGCCGAACCAAACCAAGTGGTCTTGCCCAACGCCACCCGACAGATACTGAACAATGCCTTTCATCTGGATTCAACCGGACTGCATACACTCAAGGGTTTTGCAGAGCCAGTTGAGGCCTTTGTGGTTACCGGTGAAGCGTTAAGCCAACGCAGATTTGAGCAACACCGCCGTACCTCCCTGTCAGCCCTGGTGGGTCGTGGCGATAATCTGATGACAATCAAAAGAGCCTGGAGACGTGCTCAACGTGGCGCTGGCCAGATTGTACTGGTCACCGGAGACGCGGGTATTGGTAAATCACGCCTGGTGCAAACCGTCATCGATGACACCGAAAGCGGCGACATTGTCAGAGTCACACTGCAATGTTCACCGTACCGTATGGAAAGTGCACTGCACCCCGTTATTCATGAACTCAAGCTGGCCGCCGGGCATCAGTCGAGCGACACTGCCGAACAGCGCCTCGAAAAACTCAGCAAACTGCCTGCGGTTTCAAGCGATATGCTTCCGCTCCTCGCGACATTACTGGATATCGATAGCAGTGCAGGCTTTAAATCACCGGACTTAATTCCCAGCCAACTGCGAGCACGCACGCTGGAGACACTGGTTGCCATGCTACGGCGACAATCACAATCGAAACCACTGTTGATTGTGTTTGAAGACTTGCATTGGATTGATCCAACTTCGTTGGAATTCCTGAGTTTACTGATGAATAGCATTGCCGATGTGCCGGTCTTTTTGCTGGCCACAGCAAGACCTGCATTTACACACTCGTTTGGTGCGCTTAACCATTTGCACACGCTCTTGTTGAATCATCTCAGTCAAGAGCAAGTGCAATCGCTCGTGAATCAGCTAACCGATCACAAGGCACTGCCACCGGAGATCATAAAAATCATCATTGATCGCACCGATGGCGTGCCCCTTTTCGTTGAGGAACTCACCAAAACCATTTTGGAAAGCAACGTCCTCGCAATAAATAATAATACCTATCGGCTTGATGGCCCACTGGATACGCTGGCAATCCCTGCCACACTGCAAGACAGTTTGATGGCCAGACTCGACAGGCTGCAACCCATTAAACGGGTTGCACAAACAGCATCGTGTATCGGCAGGGAATTTTCGCAACAGTTACTGGCCAGTATTCTGCCACTGGACGATCAAGAACTCGACACAGCGATACAGTCACTCTTGTCAGCAGAGCTTGTCTATCGGACCGGCCCACCGGATCAGAAACTCTTTCAGTTTAAACATGCACTGGTGCGAGATGCCGCGTATGAAAGTCTGCTGCGATCAAACAGACGTCACATACATGCTGACATTCTCGGCGTTCTTGAGGCGCAGGTGGATACACCGGTTGATTTATTGGCCACCCACGCAGAAGCGGCGGGGCTAACTGACAAGGCAATAGATCTGTGGGAGACTGCGAGCAAAATAACCATCAAACGCCCGGCTCTCGACGAGGCGATCTCACACATCTCACATGCGATCAGGCTGATCACCCCAAGGCTTGAATCCGGAGACACTGCAACCACAGATCGAGCACTGTCTCTGCAAATACAATTGGGCATGATCGTCATCCCCCGGTTCGGTTGGGGCGCGCCCGAGACCAAACAGGTATTTGAACGGGCATTGGCACTATCGAAACAGGTGAAACAGTCTCCCTATCGTTATACGATTGCGTATGGATTAATCAGCTCGCATATCAGCCGAGCAGAATATCAACGGGCGGTGGATGACGGAAATGCTTTTATAGAATTGGCGGAGCAATCCGGAGAATCCACTGCACTCATCCTGGCGCACCGGGCCAAGTGTATGGCACTAATGCAAGTTGCAGAACTGCCCCGGAGCCAGCATCATATTGACATTGCCCTGTCACTGCTTGACCCTGAAAAACACTACGGGCTGGAGAGCAAATACGGCATCGATCTTGGTGTAGCCTGTTCAAGCCTGAGTGCCAATAATTTGCTACACATGGGTAAGACTGTTGACGCGGATATAGCGTTGACAGAGTGCGCAGCACACGCCCAACGAAGTGGCGAAATCAATTCAAGGTCGTTTTTCTATGCCGCCTCGGCCAGTTTTGCCATCGTTGACGAAAATGATGCCAACCTGGAGCGATCAACCCGGGAGTTAACTCTTCTTGCAACCAAATACAATCTATCGAGTTGGCGAAACTGGTCTGATGTTTTTCGAGGGCTACTACTCATTAGCGCCGGTGATTTAGACGGTGTTGAGCTCTTTCACCAAGGTGATCAGCGACAGGTTGCAGCCTCCCAGCTCTATCGACTTGGCGCCAGTCGTGTCTCGGCCGGACATCGTCTGCATCGCATCGGTGAATACGCGCATGCCCGTCAATTTGCAAAGCTCACAGAAGATCATGTTAATCAAACCGGTGAAACTTCAACACTGCCGGCACTGTACAGTCTGAAGGCCAAGCTTGCTTTAACGGACAACGACACACAGACCGCAGCCGGTTACTTGACTGACGGAATCACCTTATGTCGTCAGTCGTGCATGCGCTTGTGGCAACTCAGGCTGGCAACACGCTATGCCGTTCTCGCAAAGGTTCACAATAGGTACACAGAAGCACGCCCACTTTTGCAGGAAGCCTATAACGCTATCGATGACGGCAACTGTGTACACGTTAAAGCAAGAGCCCAACAAATACTGACAGACCCAATCAACGGACACGGTTGACAGACCCGGCGTAAGCCCTGCTGACCGAAAACTGCCATGCTTGACCACCACTGACCTTTCACCGGATGCATTATCGATAATGCGGAGCATTAAACACGGGTCAACTCACCAACACTGCTGCAGCCTATCATTCAACAACCGCAGATCACACGCATCTACGTTATCGTTATTTGGGTAATAATTCGCTACACATTGTGCCGCAAATCAATAACAATGTAGCTTTGCACCTGCTGCAGGTATGGCCTTTGACTATAGCCTCAGACCATAGTCCGATAACCAAAACCCTATAAGCACAACCCTATAAGCACAACCCAAACTTATAAACCAAGACCACGACCACGACCACGACCAGATTAATCACATCAACCTTTAAATATAATCATTATCAGCGAATATTCAGCACTTAGGATGTATTCACGATGTATTGGAGTTTACCGTGCTAAAAACGAGCGATTTGACCCACAAAGAAGATTTACTCAATTATTGGAGAGCGTGGCTTTCCGTGCCCATACTCCTGCTACCGGCGTTTACGGGTTTACCCGGTGGTGTGCTAACCATACTCTATGGCCTGCTCATTTGGTTTTTACTGAATGACATGAATTTCCTGCTTCATCAGCACGTTCACCGCCCGCTCACCCACTCCAACACCAAAAACACCATTCTCGACTGGTGGATGTCACTGGTTACTGCAATGTGCGCTTACAACTGGCGTCAGCAACATGTCCTGCGACATCACTACAACAACAATAGCTGGGGTGAACCCACACCTTGGGAATTTGAGAAAGACACACTGGTACGCGGCTCGGTTTACGCGGTTAAAAAAGGAGCATCCATGTTCTGGTTTCCGTTCCGTGAAGCTATCGTGTTTGGCCTCCAGGGTAAAAAGACCGATAAGCTCGATTATCGAAAGGCAGCCGTACAGCATAGTGTAATTGTGTTATTGGCTGTTGGACTCATGTTTATAGAACCCTACTTTTACATACCGTATTACTTTTTTGTCTATTTCTTCACGACGCTCACCGACTACGACAATCATGTCGGTTGTGATGAATCGCGCTATGGGTTCTCCAACAATTGCCTGAACCCACACTACAATGTGGTTCGTAACAATTTTGGTTACCACACGGCCCATCACTATAATCCCAGCGCACACTGGACTGAATTGCCCAAATTACATGCCGCAATGGCCGATAAAATTCCGCAAGAACGCATCACCCATAAGATATGGACAGGGTTCTGGACACCACCGGTTGTGATCTATTACGCAGGACATGTTTGGAAAACCCTGTTACGGCCCAGTCCACAGACATAACGCTGTTTAACATCGATCTACCAGCCCAACATGTTGGGCTGGAATGCACGACCCGGGATACAACAGGGCTCTCTCACGTGAGGCCTGTATAGCAGGAGCTTGATTGAACCAAATTCGATATAAACAAGATCGTTTTGACCAGACACTAACACTATAACGTGGCACCATCGATACACGCAGTGCGGACAGATTTGTTTTTAAGCCAAATAACGAAAGAGTACTCAAGGCAGCATAACACTGTCACAACAGGCAGCTCTGACGGCAGGGTGACAGAGTCATGATCGCCCGGTTATAGTTGCCCGTCTATAGTCTCCCGGTCATAGTTGTCCGGGCGTAGTTGCTAACTGGCTAACTGTAAGAGCCCTGAGTCAGATTTGCCGGGCCAAGTTGGCCGAATCAGATTTGCCGAATCAGATTTGCCGAATCAGAGTTGCCGAGTCAAATTTGCCGAGTCAGATTAGCGAGATCAGATTTGCCAGATCAGATTTGCCAGATCAAATTTGCCAGATCAAATTTGCCAGATCAGGTTTACCGGGCCAAATTTACCGACTCAGTACACGCAAGTCAGTATCACAGGAACCCGTATTGCAGGAACAATGTCGTATACTGCACGTAATGACACTTCAACGGAGAAACGTCATGAGCAATTATCTTGAAGCGTTCAATCAGGTTGGTGCTGAGAAATTTGCCGCACTTATCTGTAAAACAGCCCCTTACTTCTCGACAATAGATCCGGTATTTACCGAGTTCTCGCTCGACCGGGTAGCGCTGTCGCTTAGAAACCAGGAAAAAGTGCACAACCATCTTGGCACCGTACACGCCATCGCAATTTGCAACGCAGCAGAGTTGGCAGCTGGCCTGTTTACCGACATTTCAATACCCGAAGGCGCACGCTGGATTCCGGTTGGCATGACCGTTAAGTATCTTGCCAAAGCCAAAACCGATCTCGCGGTTGTCACGCAAGCCGACAATATCGATTTTGCAGCCGGCGGCAACCAAGTCATCAAAGTCATCGCAACCGATGACGAGAATACTGCGGTGGCTGAATTCGATATCACCATGAACATCAAGCTCGCAAGCTAAACCCAGCGTTTTCCGTGTTATCAGTTTGGCGCAATCTCGCGCCGCTGATACACCGAGTGCCTAACACCATGTATGGCAACCCCAGGTCTGCAATAACCGTCTGAAATGAATGAGCCTGCTGCATCCATAGGTCTGCAAATACACGGTGCTGTTACAAAGGCCCACAATACCTTTGCCGACTCAAACATACTTGCTTTGATATAACCGAGAATCAATACAAGGACGTCCACTCGGTGATAGTGATTGACATCAGAGTTGTTTGTTAGAGGCTGCCTCAACGTTGCGCACTGATACTTCGCGGATAGTTGATTAATTCAGCACTGATACAGACTTAGGTTCTACACCGGATCTGTGCTGATTTTGCATGGGGTCTACACTGTGTCCCTTTCTGCGCTTCTCGATCAACCCGGCCTGAGCCAAGGCTCACAGGCACATAGGCACATAGGCACATAGGCTCAAGGGTATGATGGCATCTACTTGTCTTTCACCACTGCATCATTAAAGCGCTTAACCGTGGAGGCAATAAGATGACGATAGGCATAACGTAATGCCAGTTGAGGTAACAAACGCCCGCGCTCCTCTTTGCTGACTCGCGCCCGTGGGTGATCGAGCAGCCACAGTAAGCCGGTTTTTACCACAGGCATCTTTGTGTAAAACGAAATCTTTGTCACGTATTTAATATTCTTGTAACCATAATGAGCAGGCGCTATCAGTCTCAACGGCGCTCCATGTTCTACCGACAGCGGCTGTTCACCCAACGTATCAGCAATCAAAACGTCATCACTTAACAAGTCTTTCAGGCTCAACGTAGTACGACAGCCGTCCCTTCCATGAATAACGGCGCCTCTGATTGGCGGTAGCATCGTTGTAGACCGAGATCGATAATGCGCGCAATACAACGTATATAAACTGCGAAAACCAACACCACGCCATGTAACCTGCGGGTAACTCCACGTCGTCACACAATGAAAATCAGCAGTGACTGTCACACGCGGGAGAGACGTCGACGACAGATCAACCCGCAAGGCATGGATATCATTTAAACTTAACTGCAGGAAGGGTTCAGCGACAGACGTAGGTAGTCGGTCGGCGAATTGCGGAAGACCAAACCTCGGAAAATCCGACCTGAATCGCTGGCCCTTTGTTAACAACATCACGCTGAAACAGTATGAGCAGAATACGAGCAAACTGTGTGCACACAGACCACAGCCATAGCGCGACCACACGGCATTAGCCCAACCATAGCATCAACCAAAAACGCGAGTCAGACAAAGACATCGCCAAGAGAACAATAGGCGGAGAACAGTAGGCGGAGAACAATAGGAAGAGAACAACGGGCGGAGAGCATTAACAGGAATACAACAAGACATGAGCAACAAATAGCAGTGCATTAACCAGAGGCATCGCCGACATCAGGCTCATTGACTGACGCATCACTGGTTGTCGCGCCGGTGCGAGACGCCTGGAACAGCTTATTCAGCCGTTTGATAAACACCGTGATTTCTTTGGCCGTCTGTTTGTCGCCTTTTCGTTCAGCTGCGTCGAGACCTGAGAGATAGGCGACAGATGCCTCGTCCAGTCGATCGGCATCGACCAGCACCCGGCCAAGCGTTTTCCACGCGGCCGAGTAGTCGTTATTGAACTCGACGGCTTTTTGCAGATGGGTGATTGCGGCATCAAAATTCTGCTGCTTCCAGTAGGCGTTTCCTAACGAGAAACGGAGCATATCGCCATCCATGCCTTTTTTCAGCATGGCTTCAAATGACTCAACGGTACTCATGGGTGACTAACCCTCCCTCAAAAACGTCATTAAAACCGCCACAACAATATCACGTTGTCAACAGGGATAATACAGTTGCCTCGTTTTTAGGCATAATTCAAGGTGACTTTTGCACTATTTCTCTCAGAGAGATCGCCCTATGCCACCGAATTTTTTAACAGAGACAAACCGGTTCATTCTGACGGCAACGGGGGCTTCTGAGATTTTGCACACCAAAAACCTGCAAAACCTCTGGAGTGGCTATGGCCGCATTGTCCGGTATTCTCTGGCCAAGGGGCGTCATTCTTCAGTCATTCTGAAACACATCCAGCCCGATCGCCATGCGTCACATCCTCGCGGATGGGACAGTGACGCCTCCAATCAACGTAAGCTCCAATCTTACGATGTCGAATTTCACTGGTATCGTTATTACGCATCATTGTGTGACGACAACTGCCGTGTCCCCGGCTTTATTGATGGGCAGGCTCGCTCCCGGGAAACACTGCTGTTACTGGAGGATCTTGATAACCACTATCCGGCACGCCGGGATTCTCTGTCTGTTCAGGAGGTAACCGTGTGCCTTTCATGGCTCGCACACTTTCACGCAACATTTATGGGTCACCCCGGCGAGGGTCTGTGGCAAACAGGCACGTATTGGCATCTGGCGACACGAGCAGATGAGTTTAACGCCATGGCAGAGGGCCCTGTCAAACAGGCGGCCGACGCCATCGATCACACGCTGAATCATTGCCAGTATCAAACGCTGGTTCACGGAGATGCCAAAGTGGCCAACTTTTGTTTCGCAACAGACAGACAACACGTGGCAGCGGTTGATTTTCAGTATGTCGGGCGAGGTTGTGGGATCAAGGATGTGGTGTATTTATTGGGCAGCTGCCTCAGCGGTGAAGAAACCGCTGCCAACGAGGCTAAGCTGCTGGATCACTATTTTAATCAATTACACCTTGCGTTGGCAGAAACACCCCATGCGATACACTCATCCGCGATAGAGACAGAATGGCGAACACTCTATGCGATCGCATGGACTGACTTTTATCGATTTTTACTCGGCTGGAATCCGGGACACCGGAAAATTGATCGGTACACACAACACCTGGCAAATGTTGCACTGGCGTCCCTTCAGAATATCAGTTAACACGCAGCCAACTGCAAGTCGCCACACGCTGTTAACCACCCTACTTTTGCCCTATCAAAAAGGCCTCATCGTGCAACAGGAACTGCCTGTCCGCCCCTTGCTTTTGTTCTGATTGCTGAGTTGATTGCTGTGTTGAGCCCTGTACTGATTCTTGCTTTTTTAAGCTTGGTTCGGACTCCAAAACACCAGACTCCTGATAAGCCCTAATCTGCAAACCGGAAAACAGTGTTAGCAGTTCATTGGGTTTTAACAGGTAGTCTGGATTGGAGGGCCCATGACGATTTCCTACCACAAAGGTCTGATAGAACAACAGACCTTGGGGTCTCAGCGCATTGATTAACGCAGGCGCCAATGCTCTGTCGAGAAACCGGCTGACAACAATCACATCAAACGACAGCGGCTCTGGTGGTGCTGCAACCACATCTACCGTGCGAGTGTGTACCGTCAAGGATGCTGATTCAGCAAAGGCTCGACACTGGGTTAACGCTACATCCGCCTGATCCCACGCATGCGCCTCTAACCCGGCTGCTGCCAACAGCAAAGCATTGCCACCCCGACCGGATGCCAAATCCAGCGCCTTACCCTGTGCAGGTAACAACGCGCTATATCGCGACAGGCAGTCGCAAGGACTCGGAGGCACCTGATCTGAGGCTTCCGCCATCACCTGATAACGCTCGTTCCATAGCGAGCCTCGCAACGATGCGTTTGACGCAGTCATAACGCGCTGTGCTCGCCTGCCCAATGCCCTGCCCAATGCCTTGCCCGAAGGCTTGTCCAATGTCTTGCCCATTGCCCTGCCCGAAGGCGTGGACGACACGCCGACCAGCACTGTGTTTCCGTCATGGCAACCGTCAGCCTCTTCACCACACGGGGAGTAGGGATGATAGTCACGCTGGTCGTGATCAAAGCGATCAACATTATCGCGCCCAGAATGCCGGGGTAAAGAGTATCAGTAATGTGAAGATTTCGAGTCGTCCGAATAACATCGCAAGGCTCAACACACTCAGCGAAAAATCCCCAAGGCTGGAATAATTTGAGCCAACCTCACCAAGACCCGGCCCGAGATTATTCAGGCACGCCACGACAGCCGAGAACGCACTCTCCTGATCAAGACCGGCGGCCATCAGTAACAACATCATCACGACCATGATCGCTATATAAGTGGCAAAGAAGCCCCAGACGTTGTCATTGGTTCTGTCATTCACTGGCGTTCCGCCTAGCTTTACCAAAAACACCGCGTTCGGGTGCAGCATACGCCGTAACTCCCGCTGACCCTGTTTAAACAGCAGCAGGATACGGATCACTTTCATACCGCCACCGGTTGACCCTGCACAGCCACCGGCAAAACTCGCAAACAACAACAATACAGGCAAAAATCCTGGCCACAGAAAATATTCCTGCGTCGTAAACCCTGTGGTCGTACCGATAGAGACGGCGTGGAAGAGTCCGTCAAAAAACGCATCACTGACCGACGCAGTCTGTGTCAGTGCCAGGTAACACCCGGCAATGAATGTCAGCACGCCCAGTATGGTGAGATACCCCATAAACTCGGCGTTCAGCACGTAATGCTGTAACCGTCGGGATCGAAAAGTCATAAAATGCAGCGCGAAATTCACACCTGAGATCAGCATAAAAACCACGGCAATCATCTCTATCGTGCGACTGTGGTAGTAACCAATGCTGGCATCGTGGGTTGAGAATCCGCCAATCGCGACGGTTGAAAAACTATGACCAATCGCGTCAAACGCGTCCATGCCGGCAAAATAATAGGCTACCGCACACGCGACGGTGAGTCCCATATAGATGTACCACAGTGCTTTGGCCGTCTCGGCGATTCGGGGAGTAAGTTTGTTTTTGGTCGGGCCCGAACTTTCAGCGCGAAAGAGCTGCATACCACCGATACCCAATGCCGGCAGAATAGCGACAGCCAGAACAATGATACCCATGCCACCCAGCCACTGCATTTGCTGGCGATAAAATAAAATAGAGTGCGGCAGGCTATCGAGGCCCACGATCAGCGTTGCACCGGTTGTCGTTAACCCGGACATCGATTCAAATATAGCGGCAGCCACCGACAACTCGAGTGGTTGATACAACAAAAACGGCAGCGACCCGGCGATACCGAGTGCACCCCAGAACACCACAACAACAATAAAGCTGTCACGCAGGCGCAACGTTGCCCGTTGATCGCGTGCGGTGTACCACAGCACACCACCGGTACAGGCTATGACTGCAAACGCTATGATAAAAGGCAGCGCAACACCGTCACGATAGATCAGCTCGACGACAAGAGGCGGCACCATGGTCAGGCTGAACATGACCAGCAGATAACCGAGTACGCGTTGGATGACTCTGGGTTGCATGGCAGCTTTAGATAAACGTGATACCGACCTGAAACAGTTTTTCAACCTCAGGTATTTGATTCTTGTTGACCACCAATACAATCAGATGATCTTCTGCCTCTATGACCAGATCATGGTGTGCTATGAACACTTCGTTACCACGCACCACCGCACCGATAATCGCACCCTGCGGCAAGTCAATATCTTCAATGGCGCGACCGATTACCGGTGAGGTTGTTTTATCACCATGCGCAATACCTTCCAGTGCCTCTGCCGAGCCCTTGCGTAATGAATGGACCGCCACTACGTCACCACGCCGAATATGAGTCAACAAAGCGCCGATGGTGATTTGATGGGGCGAGACGGCGATATCGATAATATCTCGCTCCACCAGCTCGACATACTCTTTTCGGTTGATCAATGACATGATTTTACCGGCACCCATACTCTTGGCCTGCATGGCAGAGAGAATATTGGCCTCATCATCGTTGGTCAGCGCACAGAAGAC
>CALDUO010000023.1 GCA_937923745.1 uncultured Granulosicoccaceae bacterium | reverse complement strand
AGAGAGAGTATGGTGACACCGGCGAACAGTCGTTCGAGGTCGTAGAGTGAACCTGCTTCGAGTATGTATGCACCTATGCCGTATTCTGCGCCGAGCATTTCTGCGGCTACCAATAAAATGATTGCAATCGCAAGGCTTACCCTTAGCCCTGACAATATGCCGGGCATTGAACCCGGTAACACGATTTTCGTGACTATCGAGAACCATGAGAGAGAGAAGCTTTGGCCCATTCTTATTAAAGAGCGGTCGACGTTGTCGACGGCACCGTAGGTTGCGACCACGGTTGGTGTGAATGTGCCGAAGGCGATCAGCGCATATTTGGACGGCTCTTCAATACCGAACCAGATGACAAACAGCGGTAGTAAAGCGATTTTGGGGATAGGAAATATTGCAGCCACTATGGGCACCAGTCCTGCCCGCACATAAGAAAACAAACCGATCATGACACCCACGGCAATACCAAAAAATGCACCGATGGCAGCCCCTATGGCCAGTCGGCTCAGAGACGGCAGTAAATGCTTCCACAGCAAGCCTGTCTCCCACAGGTCAACAAATGTTTGTAATACATCGGAGGGTCGTGGCAGCGTCAGGTTGCTGATAAACCCCATGCGCGTACCAAATTCCATAAAGGCAATGACACACACAAACACCAACGCCCCTACCCAGCGTTTTGACTGTGGCGCAAAACCACCACCGCGAAACGCCACCGGCTGTTGCCGGTCTTGCCGTTGCATATTAGACATTTAGCAGTTCCTGGTCAGCGGCTACGGCTTCATCGCGCATTAAATCCCACAGGTGTTTTTGCTTTTGTTCGAGCTCAATATCACCCATCTGTCGTTCGGCGAGCGGCACAGTAATTTCAACCACTTCCCGGATACGCCCCGGCCTGCGCGACAGCACAACAATGGAATGTCCCAACCGTACTGCCTCGGCAAGATTGTGGGTGACATAGACGGAGGTAAAGGGTTCCCGTGTCCAGAGATCAATCAAATCATCCATCAGCAGCTCGCGGGTCTGGCTGTCGAGCGCCGACAGGGGTTCGTCCATCAGCATCACCGCTGGCTTGACGGCAAGTGCTCTGGAGATAGCGACACGCTGTTTCATGCCGCCGGAAAGTTGTTTGGGCAGGGCTTTACGGAAGTCGGAGAGCTTGGTGCGGGCCAGCACGTCCGAGATAATGGCCTCGGCACGGCTGCCACGAATACCGTGATCTTCAAGCACCAGGCTGATGTTCCCCTCGACGGTACGCCACGGCAATAATGCGAAGTCCTGGAAAACATAGGTTAGCGGGTTAATGCTTTCGGCAGGCGGATCGCCAATTTGTAACACACTGCCCTCACCCGGCTGCTCAAGTCCGCCTATCAGTCGCAATAGTGTGGACTTGCCACAGCCGGAGGGGCCGATGATGCAGACAATTTTGCCTGCAGGTATGGTCAGATCGATACCACGCAGCACCTCGACATCATCGTAATGATGACCAATACTCTTGAGCTGCAGATCCATAGGTTGAGAGACTAGTTGGCTGAGTACGAAGAATCTACCAACGTGTCGATGGTGATGGTGTCTTTAACCAGTTTCTCGCCAATAAACCAGTCCAGCTGATCCTGCACAGAATCTGTGTTTAACGCGGCATCTGCACTGATGCGCATGGCACCGTTACGAATACTCGGCGCGGCTTTTTCATACGGACGATCTGTATAGACATATTGATGAATGAGCTTGACCATCGCCTCTGCCGCCTCTTCACCGGCTGTTTTATCAACCAGTGCTGCATTGAAGTCTGCTGCACCTTTTGAAAAGGCCCGCAAAAATGCTTCTGACTTTTCACGCTCGTTGGCGGCATTGTCAGCCGAGGTAAACACAACTGTGACCTGGTAGTCGGGGATGTAGTCCGCGACATTACCGACGATATGCACAGCACCTGCACCACTCAGTGGCTTTGCAATATGCGGCACAATACTCCATGAATCGATCTGCCCGGATTTTATTGCACCAATGACCGCGCCGGTTTTTTGCAGCGGCTTATAGCTGAGCGAAATGCCTTCTTTCTCGGCAACTTTAGCGCCCATGTAGTGAAAGGAAGACCCTGCCTGAGTAATACCCCATGACTTGCCGTCCAACTGTGCAGGGCTGGTAATGCCCGACTGATACGCAGCGTCAGAGACGAGTATTTTTTGCCCGTCTATACCGGCTTCTTCCATCAGCGCGCCGCCAATCACTTTCGCGGCCCCTTTTTCGGCCAGCGAAATTAGCCCACCGGAAATTGCGGTGACCGCATAGTCAACATCTTTAGACGCCACCGCCACCGCCATCGGTTGTGCTGCCTGAAAAAACTTGAACGTAACATCAAGCCCTTCGTCTTTGAAATAACCGCGCTCGAAAGCCACGAAGCTTGCGGCATGGCTGGTAAAACGCAGTGCACCAACATTGATAGCCGTATCGGCGGCCAATATCGGGCTGACTAACGATGCCATTAATGCCACCGCCCCTACAACGCTACATTTGTTTTTTATTGTCATGCTTTTGTTCCTCCAAAAGTAAGATGGGTTTACACAGTGCTGTTGATCAATGCCTTGAGTTGTACCAACGCAAGTGCCTTGTCGTGACCCGTTATCGAGTCAATTAATGCTGAATGAAGTTCAGTCTCTTTTGTTAGATTGATGCGATTCTCTGACATGGCCGCAAACCGGAAACGCCTGGCCTGGTCGTACAGTTTTGTCTGAATGCTGATCAGCCGGGGAGACTCACAACCACTGACCAATGCTGTATGGAAATTACGGTCTGCGTCGTCCCACGCCAGTGCTCCGGCCGACACAGATTGCGCCACCTCTGCAATGGCCCGCGCCAGTTGATACTGAGCTGCCACCACCTGCGACTCCCACTCGACATTGGCCAGCCGCATCGACCACTCCAACCCCAAACACTCGATCTCACAGCGCAGCCGCACAATATCCCTCTGATCAGCCTCGGTGGCAGACGACACTCTAAAACCACGCTGGGCTGTCGCCTCTACCAGTCCCTCGGCGCTCAGCAATGTCAGAGCCTCTCTCATGGAGTGGTTGGACCCGCCATAGCGCGACCGTAATTCCTCTATTTTCAAGCGCTTATCGGGTGGTAACTCGCCAATGGAGATATCGCGCCTCAATGCACGGGCAATCAGGCCCACGACGGTTTCGGCCTCTTGGGTATTGCGCGAGAAGATCAAAATTGTCTACCAACAGATAAATATGTAACGGTTTTCATAATATGTCATATGTTTGATTTATACAAACTCAAGCGCAACACCAAGCCACAGGTAAACCAGAAAAACGCAAGATCAGGTGCGGGAGCCGTAAGTGCGCGTTGGCGTTAACGAAGCCGTGTCAACCCCGTCGAGGCAGCCGGCATTGATACCGAATTGGTCGGGCAGCTTTTTGAGCCGATAGAACGTGTGGATGCCACAGCCGGTACAAAAATAATGCTGCGCTTGTTTGGAATTGAATTGATAGAGCCGCAGTGACGCCTCACCCGACACAATGGTCAGATCGTCTTCATGACAACGAACCACAGCAGCACCGCGTCGCCGACATAGTGAACAATCACAGAGCGTCGAAAACCGGAGATCGGTTTTTACGCTGAACACCACCTCTCCGCAGTGGCAGCGGCCTTTGTACGTATTCATCGGTCACAGTGCTGTATCGTCAGGAATACGGTCAATCCTAGCAGGCAACAGATGTCAGTGGGCAATAGCGATCAACATCGCGATGGTTTTATGCGGGTAATCCGTGGCGCAGACATTAGGCACCTGGCACTTCGCCACGTCCCATCAGGTATACATCTTTTTCAGTGAGTGGCTTTTCATCGAGAGAGTCATCATGCTCATTTCCCTTTAGCAGAGCCAACAGAGTTCCCTGTTTAACACAGTCATACAACCAATCTGGGTGATTTTTTCCAACAATTGATTTTTCTGCGTCAAATGTGTCAGCAGTTAATGTCGTTATTAGCGATGGGTTACTGATTAGGTATGCGGTGAACTCCGGGTAGCTTTGTTCCAGAATTGTCCAGCGCACCGGCGTGCCCAGCAATGAATTATGCCCTTCGATTTTTGCAATTTCTTTACGCAACTCAATCGCATTTATAATACGTTTTATTGATCTTGGGTTAGCTGGCAAGAAGTATCGGTAGGGGTATAACGCGTGTTCTGTTTCCTGTTGAGACGCTGCCGGTTTGATTTTATTGAGTAAGCTACTGGCGATTTGGCGCTCTGGTCATATTGGAAAGCAGGATGGATATCTGAAACACTTTAACAAGGATCAGATAACCTATGGGGTGCCCCGGATTCCCCATATTGTCAGAAAAATAGGCGTATCGTAAATAATGCACGGTCACGTAAGATGATTTGGCCTTTGAAGCCAGCAACTGCAGCGAATATGCTGTGCTTTTATTGGCACACTATCGGGAAATCCCACACACCGTTGGGTCGAAGAAATTTTCCGTCATCTTGTTCTTGGATATGATTTCGATCAGTTTGGCCGATTTCTGATTAGAGGTTTAATCAAAATTATGGCTCTACTACTGCAGATGTTCTGTGCAGGGTAACGCTACTATCCGGCAATTACGTGGCTGATTTTGCTTTCATCAGTGCGAGCGACGTCAACCCGGGCGAGACAGTACCCGATTCAACAACGCTCATTGACGATACGATAACTGTAAATTCGTTTGACAGAGTGAGGCTGTCAGACTGCTTCACTATGTAGGTTTACTAGAGAAAACACCAAGCCCGGTCATACAGGTGATCGGGCTTGGCTTGCTTGAGAGCACTATTCAACACCATCGTGTGAGAAAAGGTTTGTAGCTATGCTGTCAACGCTTAATTCCACAGCATAAGACAGGCAATACAGTCATCGCGTGACACCACATAAATTGTAGGCGTGTATGACGGTTACACACCTTGATCATTATTGGCAGAATACCGTGATATCAAAATCTCTGTCGGTTCGAACAAAGGTTCCGTCACTAAGTACATATTCCTCGGTACCGATTTCCCTGAAGTCATTTTTAAATTGACGTTGATTAGACAGGATATGTCGCGTCAACCTATTATCATTCAGTGGTTTGAGCTCCACCGACTCAAAGCCGCTGGTAAACTCCGTAGCCGTCGCATGCCAGTGACCCTCGCCACTGATCATTATTTCGGCCGTGAAACCACTCATGCTCATTTTCATTGGACCACGATGAAATATGCGCCCATCTGCCCGAAGTTCTTCGGTCCACTGAGCCTCCAACGTAACACTCGCATCGGCGCTTTTCTCCACTTTTTTCATTTCACACTGCCAGATTTTTACTAACCGTTCAGGCAGCTCAGCGCCGGACTTTGAAACACCTTCCTCAGTCGCTACAGCGAAAGTCGAGACCACTAGCAGGACTAATGCAGACTGGCAGACATTAACGAGTAAACTTCTCATTCCATTAAACCCCTGTTTATATGTCGATCATAAAAGGGATCGGCAGGATAGGGTTTTTCTGAATCACGTTACGATAAAGGCTCCTCGCCACGTCCCATTAGGTATACGTCTTTTTCCGTCAATGGCTTTTCATCGAGAGAGTCATCACGCTCATTTCCCTTTAGCAGCGCTAACAATGCTCCCTGTTTGACATAGTCATAAAACCCATCTGGGTGATTTTTTCCAACAATTGATTTTTCTGCGTCAAATGTGTCATCAGTTAATATCGTTATTAGCGATGGGTTACTGATTAGGTATGAAGTGAACTCCGGGTAGCTTTGTTCCAGTATTGTCCAGCGCACCAGTGTTCCCAGTAACGAATTATGCCCTGCGATTTTGGCAATTTCTTTGCGCAACTCTATCGCATTAATAATACGTTTTATTGATCTTGGGTTAGCTGGCAAGAAGTGTCGGTAGGGGTATAACGCGTGTTCTGTTTCCTGCTGAGACGCTGCTGGTTTGATTTCATTGAGTAAGCTACTGGCGATTTGGCGTTTGGTTTCGTCGGGTTCAGTATGTATGTACGCCGTTATATTGCCATAGTTAAGGTCTTGACCCAGTTCTCGTATTACTTCTGACTCTTTTTCCGAATCACTTTCTTCTGCAGAAGACGCCTCTGTGTCTTCAGCAGGCTTGTGATCAAGCATATGCGCCCAATACTTATCAATGGCCACTTTGGTTATGTTGGGAAGTGGTATGGATATCTGGAAGACCTTATCCAAAAACAGATACCCCATCGGATGCCCCGGGTTACCGATAGTGCCTGCAAAATTCTCATACCGTGACTCAAACGCCGTTCGTAACCACTCTCGATCTGCTGTCACAATATAGACTACATCCTTGTGTCTGAAGCTGGTTTGTATGCCTTCTAACAGATCAACAACAAAATTCGCATTGCAGCGATCGAGATCATCGATAAAGATACAGATTTTCTGGATACGAGACTCGACAAGTCGATTAAATAACCGGGATACAGGTGAGATCGGATCAACCGACAAATCCAGTGCAAACTCTGCGTTTTTAGTTGATCCAAATAGCGTTGATTTTGCAACCGCGACTAATATACCAAATAGCGCGAAGGCTGAAATAAGGAACTTGATAATATCTTGAACGGGCAT
>CALDUO010000022.1 GCA_937923745.1 uncultured Granulosicoccaceae bacterium | reverse complement strand
AACTACGACGTTATTATGGCGGGCATGTCCATCACCGACGAACGCATGGAAAAAATTGATTTCAGCGCAGATTACTTCCCACCTGAGCCCAGCCGGTATGCAGCGCTGACCACCAGCGATATCGATACCGCCGCTATGTCTGGCCTGAAAATCGGTGTTCAGGGTGCGACCGTGCAGGCAGGCTGGCTCGAAGCCAACATGGCAGGCAGTAACACTATCCTGAGTTACGAAACAGCGGACCAGTCAGTAGCAGATCTTGCGGCCGGCAACATTGACGTGCTGTTGGCTGACGGTAATTTTCTGCAGCCTATCGTTGAAGGTAGCGCAGGTGCTATGGCCTTGATCGGCGACGGTATCAGCATCGGTGGTGGTGTTGCGATGGGTACGCGCAAAGGCGAGTCCGAATTACAGGATAAAATGGCGGCAGCGCTTGAGGCCCTCAAAGCTGATGGCACGGTTGACGCCCTGATTGCCGAGTATTTCGAGTCCGGTCCTTACTACGGCAACTAAACCAGTTGCAAAGAAACCTGACGGCAGTCAGTAGTTCGTGGCCGCAAGGCTCGTCAAAACCCGGTGCAGGCAGCGCGATGTTGTCTGCACGGGTGGTTGTTCCTGCCACTGTGGCGGCCACTTCGGCCGCTGCAGTTGTTGTCTCCTCACCAAAAATGTCATCACCAAAAATGTCATCTGGCAAAATGTCATCAGAAAAAAAGTCATCAGGCAATCAACAACCGGTGTGATGATTCTGATGTCGCGTGATTCTCACCCGTGATTGAAGCGACCTCCAGCCTGGTATTGCAATGGTTCGGTGAAGACGCGGCTTTCTGGTTCGACTATCTGACCAATGGTAAGCACATGGCATGGTATGCCAGTGTGCGTTTTACGTTGTTTGCGGCAGTCTTCGGAGCAATCTGTGCCGTTGTATTCGGTTTGCTGGGTGCCGCGGCAAGGCGCTCCGGCTTTGTGCCGTTGGCGTTGATCGGACGCGTCTATATCACAATGATCCGTGGTATCCCCGACGTCTTGTTTTTTCTGTTTTTTCCATTGGCTTTCGAGCAGGCGGTGGAATTCTTTATGGCACGACAGCACTGTCCGGAAGCGCTCGCGACGGTAACCGGTTGGCCGCCGTGCGATGCTGCTCAGTGGTTTTTAACCACCACCGATTACCTGCTGTTGGCATCCGTGTCGTTGGGTATTGTCTACGGCTCGTTTGCAGCCAACGTGATTCATGGTGCGATGGATGCGGTGCCTGAGTCGCAGCTTGAGGCCGCCAGAGCCTATGGGTTTTCAGAGCGGGCAGTGTTCTGGCGTTTTCGGGTTCGGCAGATGTGGGTGTATGCGTTACCGGGCCTGTCGAATGTCTGGATGTTGTTGCTCAAAGCCACGTCGTTTCTGTCGCTGCTACAGATTGCCGATATTGTGCTGTGGGCAGAGCGGTTGGGCGCACCGAATTACATTGCCAGGGTAGGGTTGGTGCATCCTGACTGGCGGTGGAAATATTATCTGGTGTTGTTTCTCTTTTTCATTTTGATGACTTATCTGTCCGAGCAGCTGTTTAATCGCCTGCAGGCAAGAGCCAGTCGCGGCATGGCGTTAAACAACTGATGTCTGTATTGACCGAACACGCGGTGGTGCAGGATATTATTGTGCTGGCAAAACCCGCGCTGTTTAATATTTATTTTGCATTGGCCTCTATCCCGATTGGGTTTCCGTTGGCTATGTTGCTCGCACTCGGAAAAAACAGTCGGTCGGCTTTTATCGCCTATCCGGCACGACTGTATATTTATGCGTTCAGAGGATCACCGCTGTTTATACAGTTTTTTATGGTCTATTCGATTATGCTCGCGTTTAATATCAGCCACTGGAAACCGATGGGCATCGATCATGTGGTGTTGCACCCGTTGTTCCTTGGGCCCTTGGTATTGATACTCAATACCGCAGCGTATGCGGCTGAAATTTTTGCGGGTGCAATGAAGGCGGTGCCAAAGTCACAAATTGAGGCGGCGCATGCCGTTGGTATGAGTCGGTGGCAGACCTTTCGGTCGGTCATTTGGCCCAATACCCTCAGACTGGCGTGGCCAGCCTATACCAATGAAATGGTATTTTTGTTTCATGCGACCGCTATCGTCTATTTCACGTTACCGGTGATCAATGAGCAAAAAGACCTGATGAACAAGGCCGGTGAGCTGTTTGAACGCGACTACAATGTGTTTTTGCATTTTTCGGTAGCCGGGCTTTATTTTCTGGTGATATCGATCGCGATATTCGCGTTGTGTGGTGTCGTGCAACGCCGCCTCAATCGGCATTTGGCGCTCGCCTCGAATGACGGCGCCAACGCGATAAAACCCATCAAGTTTAATCCGGGTTATCTGCGCTAGCCGCATCCTCGAATGTTGTCGACACTATGCCTAGCTCACCAAAGTCAGCGCAGACCTGATCTCCAGCCTTAACCGGTATCAGACCCGTGCAGGTGCCACAGGTGATCATATCGCCTGCGATTAAACCACGCGGCTGAAGTTGGGGGTGATTGGCAAGCCATGCGACCATACCCAACGGGTTACCGGCAATGGACATACCACTGTGACCGCTGGCGACAAACTCACCGTTGATTGTCAGTGTGGCACCATGATTATCGAGATTCAGCGACTGCCAATCGGTGTAAGGTTGGCCGTACAAAAAGTCAATGTTACCGCCTGCATCACTCACAAGTTTTACACCCAGCGGCTGGCCGGTGAATCGGCTACCAATGATTTCAAAGCCACCCGCTACCCATGCCGTAGCTTGAGTGACGTCGTCGAGGGTGATGTGTCGTTTTGATGCGTGAAGTGCTGCAGACAGACACACCACGAATTCGGTTTCAATTTTAGCGTTATGCGCCGCGTGAATAGCAATGGTGTCGCCGAGTGTGTGCGTGTAACGGTCGTAGAGCGCACCGAAGACCGGCTCATGCACTTGCAGCGCGTCCATCGTTGCGGGTAGTGTTGCACCGATCTTAAAGCCTGTTATGGTAGCGCCGCTGGCTTCATTTACCTGTTGCTGAAGCGCATAAGCCTGCTCCAAAGTGTCGGGAACACCCACTGGCGAGAGGGTGGTGCCCTTATCGCGAGCTGCTGCCAACTGATGCGCCAGGTTGGCAGAGGCCGACAGTTCGCGTTCCGGGGTCTCGATAGTCATGCTGCGACCATTACTCCTGTTGGGGGTGTGGTTGTTACTGTATCAGCGTGTTGTTTTTATGTCAGGTCGTTTGCCCATGCTGTTAGCTCCAGACGCTGATTTTGGGCGCTGACCCAAGACGCTGGCTATGAACGCTGACTATGGACGTTGCTCAGGGTTGCCGATCCAAGATGTTGCCATAGACGTTGACCTAAGCCACGTGCAAGCGCTGTCAGCCACAGCCGCCAGCGAAAAGAGCCTCGATGGTAGCCAGTCAACTCAGGCAGAAGGTGCCTTGCCCTGGTCGTCCTCGGGACTGTCTTCGGGACCGGTCTGCGCTTTGGCCTGACCATTGACCTGAGCGTTGGCCCGGTCGGCCGGGCTTTCGTCCACCTCGATGATGTCGATGACGTTGTCGTCGGACTGATACGGGACCGAGTCGCATTCCAGAAATATGCGTCTGTCGCAGGTTGCGCAAATGGATTTGTCGAGCTTGTCGAAGATACCCTTGATGGCTTCATCTTTGGAATCGAAGATGGTGCCACGGTCGAGCTCTTCCATAAAACCACCACTTTCCAACACGTGCGTGGCAGTGGCTTTCATGCGATACATATAGAATTCGCCACCCATCGCGCGGCGCTCTCGTGCCTCATTAATCAGTAGCTCGGCACCGGCGAGGTCGACCTGATTGACGCCCTTGGTCAGCAAGAACAGATTTTTTTGCTCAGGATAGTGTTCCCGGTAGAGTCGAAGGAGTTCACCGACATAAGCGACAGAGCCAAAATACAGCGAGTCCTCGAGTCGAAGAATTTTTAGCTGAGGGCACTCGGGCAATGACATGCCAGCGGTAAATTTACGGCGACCGGTTCTGGGGTCAGGGGAGCGTGCCAGTAGCTTGGGCCGTGAGGTACGACGCAAGTAAAACATCAGCGACAGGATGACACCGAGCAGCAATGCAAATTCAAGTTCGAGAAACAACGTGCTGGCAAAGGTGACGGCCATGATCAGTGTTTCGGAGCGATCGGCGTTGACCACTTTGCGGATGTACGCAAAGTCGATGAGACGCCAAGCCACCAGTACCAGCAAGCCTGCGACCGAGGCCACCGGTAAGTACGCGGTTAACGGCGCCAGTATCGGTATAAACGCAAGCAGGATACTGCCCGCGAAAATAGCCGCCAACGGTGTTTTGGCACCGGCATCGTAATTTGCGCCACTGCGGTTAAACGAGCCTGTTGCCACATAACCCGAGAAAAAACTACCGATGATGTTGGAAAGCCCTTGGCCGATGAATTCCTGGTTACCGGAGATTGCCTGACCTGAACGGATAGCAATCGACCGTGCAATGGAGACCGCCTCGGTCAATGCAAACAGTGTCATTGCCAGTGCCACCGGTGCCAGATCTTTTAGTATTTGTATATCGAATTCTGGCGCTGACAATGGTGGGAAAGTTTTGGGCAGTGCGCCAATCATTCTGATACCTGTCTGATCAGCGCCGTAGGTGTTATTCAGTACTACCGCAATAAAGCTACCCACCATCAAGGCGGCGATCATGGGCGGAATTTTGGGCAACACCCGACCTGCGAAGGCACCGGTGAGCAGTGTTGCAACTGCGACGACCGTGACCAGTGGCTGAATGTGATCGAGCTCAACCACCAGGTTGGCCAGTGTCTGGTAGAGGTTACTGCCACCGTCGGTTTCGACACCAAGGAAGTTTTTGGCTTGTTTGGCAGCAATTAGCGCGGCAGCACCGGCGGTAAAGCCAATGATCACGGAGTGCGATATAAAATTGACCAGTTCGCCGAGTCGGGCCACGCCCATCAGGAACTGCGTGATGCCCACCATAAACGTCAGGGTCAGCGCCAGTGCGATGTACTGTTCACTGCCGGGTGTTGCCATGACGCTCAGTGAGCTGAACATCACAATTGAGGCAGCGGTAGTGGGGCCGGAGACCAGGTGGCGAGACGAGCCGAACAGTGCCGCAATGATGGCCGGTACCATGCTGGCGTACAAACCGTACTGTGGCGGCATGCCCGCGATGGTCGCGAAAGCCACGCCTTGTGGCAACACAATGGCTGCACCGGTGAGTCCTGCGAGAAAATCAGCACGCACCGTGGGCTTATCGAGCCGTCTGCCCCAACGGAGAAACGGTAAAAAACGATTTGTCGCCTGTGCGAGGTTCATACGGGCCTGAAAATTGGTGAGCCGATGCCGGTTGAGGTAGAACTCATCGCTGGTCATACGACTGGAAAATAGGGGAGGGTGCAATTAGAGCCAGGTCGTTGCCCGGTGCGCTCGGTATTACGCCTTGGCTAAAGTATCGTCACTTGGCGCTGGAAGTCCAGTGACTGATTACTAATTATTTCTATTGGGATCGCCATCGGTTCTGATTGTTGTTTTCACTCGTAGAACCTATCATCACGGTGACTTTCATAAACCTCGAATTTTAAGGCTGTTTCAGTGTAGCCATTGCGTCGTTAGCGACACGAACCTCTGTGTCTGCACACGGTCGAAGGTCGAGTGTAAATTAATGTCACAGCCACCAGAATCTCAGCTAACGAAATCCTGGCTACCAAAATCCCGGTAACCAAAATCCCGGTAACCAATATCCCGGTAACCAAAACCCCAGTAACCAGAGCCTCAGTTATGACAAATCCTCCTCTGCCGCTATTTCCGCCACCCCGCCGTGCGGTACCTGCACGTCTGGCCTCCCGGCAGCTCTCACCTCGGGCTCTGACAACTCAGGGCCTGTCCGCAACCGGCACGCTGACGGCGGCGGTAACGCAGGCTGCAAGATTCTGGCAGGTTGCCATGGTCATCGGCGGCGCCGCATTAGCTGGTATCTCCACCGCATACGCAACTGATTCGGCTCTACTCATTGAGGATGCAGTCATTATGCAGCCACCGCCAGGCTTGAGTGTCAGTGCTGCGATGATGAAGCTGTCCAATACGCAGGATCGCCCTGTGCACGTGACGGCTGCGTCCAGTGACAAGGTCGGGCGTATTGAAATACATGAAACCCGCATCGTCGATGACGTCGCCAGTATGGCTGCCGTAGATCGGGTCACCGTGCCTGCGGGCGGCACCGTTTTTTTCCGGCATGGCGGTTTGCATCTGATGATCTTCGATCCAGCCGAGCCTCTCAAGCCCGGGGTCTGCATTCCGATCAGTCTGTCGACATCACAGGGTGATGTGGCGGCCGGGTTTATCGTGGTACGTCAGGGTAAGCACGGTGATCATGGCAGTAATATGCAACAGGGTGATGACAAGGCGCACGGACACGATATGAAGACAGCAGACGATACGACACAAAACGCGCACAACATGAAAGAAGGTCACGGTAAGACGCATGATGAGCACAGCATGACAGACGGCCATGATGCAACAGCGGATGGCCACACCATGAATCATGACGATGGCGGCCAAGCAATGGCGGCCAGCGTCTGTTAGGCAAGCCAGCGGATAGTCCAGTGCAGTAGACCAGTGCAGCAGACCGTGTTGTACCGGTAGCAATGCAAACCGAGCCGGTGCCGAATGATTTTTGTCGGCACGACTCGGATGGAAATGTGACCAAAACCCGCTCACCAAAACCCGGTTACCAGAACCCGGTCACCAGCACCCGGTCACCAGCACCCGCTCACCGGCACCCGGGCACCGGCATCCGGTGGTCTAACGCGTCATTTAGTATGGCGTGAAGGCATTGGGGTAGCGTGCGTTGATGACCTTCAGCCTATGATCCGCGTTCAGTCGAAGGTTGACGTTTAGTCAATGATTTCAGCGTGTGCCTCTACGGTTGTTTTGTTGTTGATGTCGAGAATGTCTTGCGGACAACAGGACATGACCGCGACACAGTCGAGCACTGCTCGCCAGACCACATAATCGCCCGGTTTTGATAGTGGTGGGTCAAAAGACAGCGCGCCACTGGGTTGCCAGGGAATATTCATAAACAGGTTCAGCGACCCCGGGGTATGCGCAATAGTGATGCCGTGTTCAGCCAGCGCGGCATGTAGATTATCTTTGCAATTGTCGTGGTACTCGGTACAGCCGAGCAACCCGTAACGCTCGTTGTCACACGGGGCCATGACAGAATCGTGTCGGCCGGGTGACGTGTCTTCCTCAAGCGTCATAATGGGTCTGCGACGGTTCGAATACAGGTGATCCCCGACCTCCGGGCACAGCTTCAACCAAGTGGCACGGCACTGTTCCATACCGCTGTATTCAGTGTGTGCGTGCGCAACGAAAGCCCAAAAGTCGACCACCTGGTGACCATGCGTGTTGATGATTTTGAGTGCTTGACCGGCTTTGAGGGCAACGGCTTTTCCCCGTCGGGCAGGTACTGTCAAGGTGGCTGACATGGGTAGAGTCTCCGGTGTGTCGAAAATCGTGTGAGTAGGATAGCATTTGTGACATAACACGGCGTTTCAGGACAGATTTTAAGGTGCGTAAAAGCATGAAGATCTGCATAATCCGCCACAGGCAGTGCTGTCCATAACTAACGCAGTATTATCAGGCGGAGTCCACATGAGTTTTCATATATCCCCAAGTCCACGGGTTCGCAGAAGCCCGTTTTTTAACTCCACCGTCGCTGACGGCGTTGTGTCGTTTTCGCCTTACAACCGAATGCTGATGCCTACCGGATACGGTGATCCGCTGGCTGAATATTGGCGACTGATTAACACCGTGTCGATGTGGGATGTCTCTGTTGAGCGGCAGGTTGAACTCAAAGGTCCTGATGCTGCACGACTCGCTCAAATTCTGACACCGCGAAAGCTTGATCGGATGGAGGCGGGTGTGGGTTGGTACGTAGCACTCTGCGATCATCGGGGGGTATTGATCAACGACCCTATTTTACTGAAGCACAGCGACGATCATTTCTGGTTATCGATTGCTGATGGTGATGTGCTGTTGTGGGCGCGTGCGATTGCAGCAGAACGCGGCCTGGATGTCGAGGTGACTGAACCCGACGTATCCCCAATGGCCATACAGGGCCCAAAAGCGGAAGACGTGGTTGCGGCATTACTCGGTGAGAGTATTCGCGAGATTCGCCATTTTCGTTTCCGGCCAATGATGCTTGATAACATCCCGCTGGTGGTCGCCCGCTCCGGCTGGTCACGCCAGGGTGGCTTCGAGCTGTACCTCACAGACGGACGTTATGGCGATGAACTGTGGGAGAAGGTTAAAGAGGCTGGTCAGCCGTATGGTATTGGTCCCGGTAACCCGAATCCAATGGAACGGATCGAGAGCGGTCTGCTCAGCTGGGGTGGCGATACGGATGATCAGACCAATCCGTTTGAAGTGCGTATGGAGCGTTACATTCAACTGGATGCGCCGGATGATGTTGTCGGTATTCAGGCACTTCGAAAAATTCATGCCGAAGGCCCGGTCCGTCATCAGATGGGTATTGTGAGCGATACGGTCACAGCTCCTGACTATAGCGACGTCAGCGGTGCTGTGTTGCTCGATGGTGAAGAGGTCGGTCGCGTAACAGCGCAAAGCTGGTCGCCCCGACTCGAAAAAAGTGTGGGGCTGTGCCTGATCAAACGTTCGGTCAAAGCGGATGCGACGGTGAACATTGTGTACCCTGACCGCGAACCGGCGGAAGCGACGGTTGTTGACTTACCGTTTGTTTGAACGCGCAACGCACCGCTGTGATAGCCTGGTGTTACTTCCGTTCACCTTAAGGACTCCTCCGAATGCCAATCAATAATCGGGTCAGTGCCATTAGCGACGACATGATTCAGGTGCGTCATGAATTTCATGCCGACCCTGAACTTGACTTCGACGTGCACAGAACGGCGGCGAAAGTGGCAGACCTGCTGCGCTCCTACGGGTGTGACGAGGTCGTCGAAGGCATTGGGCGCACCGGTGTGGTCGGCATTATCCACGGCAGTCGCACCGACAGCGGCAAGGTGATCGGACTGCGTGCCGACATGGATGCGTTGCCGATAGAAGAGCAGACTGGCGTGGCATATGCGTCCACGACACCGGGTCTGATGCACGCGTGCGGACACGATGGACATACAACAATGCTGTTGGGAGCGGCTCGTTATCTTGCCGAGACGCGGCAATTCGACGGGTCGGTTGCCGTCATTTTTCAGCCCGCAGAAGAGGGCGGCGGTGGCGGGCGTGAGATGGTTGACGATGGCATGATGGAACGGTTCTCTATTGCCGAAGTTTACGGCATGCACAATTGGCCAGGTGTGCCGGTGGGTTCGTTTGCCATTACGTCGGGTGTCATCATGGCATCGTCCGATGTGTTTGATATCACCGTGACCGGCAAGGGCGGACATGCCGCCATGCCGCATTTGTGCATTGATCCGGTTGTGGTAGCTGCACAGATGATTGTGGCACTGCAGGGCATCGCATCGCGTAACACAGATCCTGTCGACGCGGTGGTTATCACTGTAACCAGTATGGATATGCCAGCGGACAACTACAATGTCATACCCTCGCAGGTTTTTCTCAAAGGCACATTACGTGCGCTGGAACCTGCAACCCGTGATGCCGCAGAGGCTGCAATGCACCGTGTTGTCGAACACACCGCGTTGGCCATGGGCGCCACAGCAACGCTG
The DNA here is from genome assembly GCA_937923745.1 of uncultured Granulosicoccaceae bacterium. Taxonomy (GTDB): domain Bacteria; phylum Pseudomonadota; class Gammaproteobacteria; order Granulosicoccales; family Granulosicoccaceae; genus CALDUO01. Next base: position 12,047 of record CALDUO010000022.1, on the reverse strand, counting down.
GACTATCAACGTGATTACCCGGCTACCATCAACACACCGGCACAAACACAACACGCGATAGACGCCGCGGTCAGTCTGGTCGGGTCCGAGCATGTCGACACTGCTCGCGCACCGTCAATGGGCTCTGAGGATTTTTCGTATATGTTAAATGCGCGGCCGGGTGCGTTTATTTTTGTTGGCAACGGTGACAGCGCCGGGTTGCATCATCCGCAATACAACTTTAACGACGACTGTCTTGCGTACGGGTCGGGTTATTGGGTGACACTCACCGAATCGTTGTTGCCTGTTAAGCCCGCCTGATAACAACCCCCGTCTTATAAACCCGCGTCTTATAAACCTCCGTCTTATAAATCCCATCGTATAAACAATCGCATAAATTCGCTTCGGCCGATGGTGTCGTCATGTTGTGAGGCATCCCCCGGTGTGGTCGCAGTGTCCGTTGCTGATAACCTTTATTGCTGCGTTCAACACTTGTATAAACGCAGTGCCGCATTCAGGCACCTGTCAGTACACCTCGGTCAGCAGAGTTTGCGCTTGACGTGCTCGTGCAAATTCGCCAATGTCCTCAAAGGTGCCTTGTGCTCTTTCCAATGATGCTTTTGCGTTCGTCATACTGTTGTTGGAGTTATACAGCAACACCAGTACACCGGCCTGTCGCCGATACCGCGCGCGCTTGGATGCCAAACTTAACGATGTATTGGCCTGAAGTCTGAACTGCCACGCCCTGACCGGATCACCCTCGGCAATAAAATGATGGTAGAGCTGGTTGTAGTCGCGTGCACGACCCATTTGCCCGACACTAAATTCATAATCTGCATACTGCGCCTGAATGCCGGCGTTGAGCTGTTCGCGTGTTTCATACGAGATGCCGGAGGCTTCGATATCATTGAGCAGCAATCGCGCCTCGTCCGGTCGGCCGGACGCAGCTTTCAGTAACGCCGCCTCAATGGCAGCCTCGCGTGCCTCGGCCATGGTGCCCTGAGTCAGATAACCCTGGTACAGCATTTCATAGTCTGCAGCGGCCGCGCCATGGCGATTGAGCGCGAGGTTGTCTTGCACAGCGCGTTTCAGAATGGGTTCTGCCTGAGTAAACCTGCCGCGTGCAACATACCACCGTGCGATCAGGCCGGCGTCATAGGCATAGGCGGCCCGTCTTGCCTGACGTCGTTCCAACAGATGTAACCTGCCGATATGCAAACTGGTATCGGCGATGCCCGCCTGGTCGCCGAGTAGTTCAAAGGCTGTTAGTGCTTCGTTTAAATAAACCCCGGCGGTGTCGTAATCAGATTCTTCAAGTGCTGCCATACCCAACCGGGTCATGCTTGTCGCTGTAGCCGAATCATCACCGCGTTCGACACTGGCCATTGCTTGTGTCAGCAGGGCCTGCCGGGCGCTATCGTACTGGTTGGCCAATAACAGCGCGGTGACATTTTCATCGAAGGTGATGCCAGTGCTCACCGCCGGTACTTCTGCGAAAGCGGCCTCTTCAACGGATGAAAATCGACGTACCCGATCAGCAAAATCGACGTCTTGCTGATCATGGATGGGATCAGAATGATCAGGCCGGCCAGCGTCGAGTCGTTGGCCAAGATGCTGAAATAACGTAATCAAACCCACTGCAAACAGCACGGCCGCAACGCGTGAACCATAACGCTGGAGCAGCGAGTCTGTGCTGTCTTTGGACGTTGTTGCTACCATATTGACAAGTCTCCGTGTTTGCGCCGATGGTATGGGTCAAGTACGTAACAGCTTGGTGATCAGGCTGGAGTCCGGATCACGTAAGGCATCGATAATATTAAAATGATGTTTACCGTCGATAAAATCAGCGCTGGTGTTAATGCCCAGACCAAACCAGACGAGCGGCAACAGTTGGGTCTGCCGGATGAACTCTGGTCGTTCATCGCTGCCAGCCACACAATAAACGTGGGCTTGGGTATCTGGCGTGTTGAGTGCCGGACTTGCATTAACAGCCGCAGGTAAGTCAAGGTTTAGTGACTCATTCAACGCTGTCTTTAACAACGGCCTGAGATCATGTACACCACTGATCGACATAACCACAGTAATGGCCTGTCGTAAGTCAGCTGGCAGCGCAGAGTCTGTGCACAGGAGTCGCGTGACAATCTGGCCTCCGGCTGAGTGTCCGGCAAGTGTTAGTGGCAGTCTGCCATCTGGCGATTCGGTCTTGTAGGCGTGCGTCATGGCACGGGCAACCTGCTCGGTAATAGCCGCAAGCGTGGTGTCCGGACACAGGCGGTAGCTTGGCATCATGACGGTATACCCTTTGGTGACTGCGCCCTCAGCGAGGTGAGACCAATACCGCCGGTCGAACCGAAGCCAATAGCCACCGTGGACAAAAACCACCAGCCCCCGCGACGTGGTGGTCGGGTAGAAAATATCGTATTGTTCGCGAGGGTGCGATCCGTAGGGTCTGTCGAGCAACGCCCCGCCACGCGCCAACGCAGCCTGCCGCCACGCCAGTGCATCTGCTTCCCACCGCTCGATATAGTCATTCGCCCGGGGGATGTGGGCGCTGTTGGCGTAGGCATCATCCCAATCGACTATCGGTGCAATTTCACGGGCTAACACAGGGGCAATGATAAGGGGTCGGTTACAGGATCGGTTATGGGGTCGGTCATAGGGCGCGGTGAGGTCACTGCGTGGACGCCCGTGTGTGCAGGTGTCGGGTTTGGCATGTGGGTCTCTCTGTGAATCTATCCTGATAGTACCGCTAAAGTGGCCGTCGGTGTACCCTTGTGTATTACCGTTCCGGACCCCGACCGCCATGCAAACACCGATCAGACGCTCGATGCTGTTTATGCCAGCCACCAATGCGCGTGCATTAGCGAAGGCGCAAACCCTGCCGGCCGATTCGGTGATCGTTGATCTGGAAGATGCTGTTCACCCCGATCGGCGCGATGAGGCACGGGCATGCGTTCGGTCGCTGCGTGATACGTACCATTTTGGCCGACGTGAGGTGCTGCTGCGTATCAACAGTTTGCAGAGCGAACACTGGGAGCAAGACCTGCAGGCGTTTGGCAGCAGCGGTCTCGATGGCATCGTCGTGCCTAAAGTGAACAGCCGCGACGATCTGGAGCGTTTGTCGGCGCAGCTTGCCCGGTTGCCGACGTTGTCTTCGCAACAGCAGTCGCCACGCCTTGTCATTATGATTGAGACGCCGGTTGGCGTCGTCAACGCCGTTGAAGTGTGTGCTTATCCCGGCGTGGATGCCGTGCTGGTTGGTACCGCAGATTTGGGCGCAGCGATGCGCCTGAGCGACACGCCTGCGCGTACCGGGCTCCAGTTTGCACTACAGCAAGTGGTCATGGCGGCCAAAGCTGCGAATATTGCAGTCATTGATGGTGTATATATGGACGTGCAGGATAATCACGGGCTGGAGCAGGAATGTCTGCAGGGTAAGGTGCTTGGATTTGATGGCAAAACGCTGATACACCCGAACCAACTGGCTATCACCAACCGTATCTATTCGCCGTCGGAGCGCGCGTTGGCTGACGCGCGGGGGTTGGTTGCGGCGTGGGAATCTGCAGAGCGTTCGGGTGAGGCTGTCTGTTTATACCAGCAACGACTCGTTGAACACCTGCACGTCACTCAGGCCAGGCACTTACTGGCACTGGCTGAGCAAATGACGTTAATCGATCAAGGCGACTAAGTAGTCAGGCTTGGCGGTAAAACTATTAACGCGACACAGCTGCGACGGTTACTTTTGTTGTTATGTCGGTCACTATTCCGGTCACTATTCCGGTCACTATTCCGGTCACTATTCCGGTCACTATTCCGGTCACTATTCCGGTCACTATTCCGGTCACTATTCCGGTCACTATTCCGGTCACTATTCCGGTCGTTACGCTGGTTGTTGTTCCGGTCGCGACTTTGGTCGTTACTTTGGTCGCTATTTTGGTTGCCACTTTGGCGCTGCATTGCACGCTTTGTCTGGTTCTTTCACAAAGGAGCGCTTGCGCTTATGGCATTAATATCGTCGAGCCGGTGGTACGCCTGGCTTCGAGATCATCATGTGCCTGAGCCGCGTCCGCTAACGCGTAACGCTGGTTGACACTGATATTGACAACACCGTTACCAACAACGTCAAACAGGTCTTTGGCCATAGCCAGCATATTGTCTCGTTCGCTGATGTAGGTCATGAGTGTGGGGCGTGTGACATACAACGATCCTTTTTGTGCGAGTACACCAAGATTCAGGGCATCAACGGGTCCTGACGCATTACCAAAACTGACCAGCAAACCCCGTGGTGACAGACTGTCGAGTGAGGCGTCGAGTGTGTCGCGGCCAATGGAGTCGTAGACTACGGGTACACCTTTGCCACCGGTTATGTCCTTGACTCGCGCAGCGACATCTTCTTCATCGTACAAAATGGTGTGATCGCAGCCGTTTTGTGTGGCCAGTGCAGCCTTGTCGCTATTGCCCACTGTGCCAATAACTGTTGCACCAAGATGCTTGAGCCATTGACAGGCAATGAGCCCGATGCCGCCAGCGGCGGCATGAATAAGCACGGTATCTCCGGCTTTGACCTGATAGGTTTGGCGAATGAGATATTGTACTGTCAACCCCTGTAGCATCATTGCCGCTGCGGTGTCGAAATCAATGGCGTCAGGTAACTTAACGACGCTCGCTGCCGGTATAACCCGATCTACTGCGTAAGCGCCGAGCGGTGGTGATGCGTAGGCGACTCTGTCACCCACCGATAACGAGGTCACACTGTCGCCAATGGCTGTCACAACCCCCGCACCTTCAAGACCAATAATGGCCGGAAACGTCGGCAGCGGATACAAGCCGCTACGATGATAGACATCAATAAAATTGAGGCCAATCGCGTGCTGATGTAACACGATATCAGTGGGACCGCAGGGTGGTAACTCGCTGGTTTCATACACCAGTTGATCGGAGCCGCCTTGTGCATGAATACGAATGGCGTGGGTGTGTGCTGGCGAATCAGTGTGTGTCATGGCGTGTCATCTCTTATCAATTCGGCCTCACGCTGTCTGGGCGTTATGCCAAAAAAGTTGTTTGTCAGTGTAACCCTAAAGCGTAAAAAACTGAACCACGAGCCCGGCGGCGATCAGTGCCAACAGTGCTTTGATAACACGTCGGAATAACGCATCGTTGACTCGTTTTTGTAATTGCATTCCACCAAACAGTGCCACCAGTGCGATCAAAACAAGCGGTGCGTTTTGCAATAACAGGTCGCCATTGACCTGTCCCGCGACCGCGAAGGCACTGATTTGGGCAAGCTTGCCTGCCAGAAATGTCATGTTAAAGACTTGCACAGTGACAAGGCGCCCCAACCCGAGTCCCAGCGCATAAATAATGAGTATCGGTAACATGACATTTGTGGTGCCGGCCGCAACCCCGGCTAACAAACCAAAACCTGCCATCGACAGTGCACTGCGTCGCGCTGATAGTGTCTTGATAACATCGGGTGTGTGGTTTTGTTTGTACAGATCGATACCGAGATAGACCACGATCAAAAGTGACAACAACAGCGCGTAGGGTGCTGGATCACTGCTTAGAATCAGCTGGGTACCGCCGTAACTGCCTGCCAGTGCGTACAGCGGCAGCGGCCAAAATTTCGCCAGGCTGTTTTGCCACTGGCCTCCATTGAGCATACTGGCAAGGTTGACGGCGGCAGTTGGGAAAAGCGTCAGCATGATGGCCACACGGACATCAAATACCAATGACAATAGGGGTGTGGCAATCAACGGAAAACCAATGCCAATGGTACCGTGCACCAAACCACTGAACCCGACAATCAGCACCACAGCGATTGCAACGCTGAATTCGATCACTGTGTGTTAGCCGGTAGCTGAGACTGTGTGTATCAGTTGCTGGCTTGCTGTAACTCGTTGAGTCGCTCGGCAAGATAACTGCCCGCAGTGTGGCGTGGCGACAGCACGACTTCGGGCCGGGGGTGCAAAAAGAGCGGTAGCGAAATGCGGGAGTGCTGACGTGCCGCCCCGTCGGGGTTGATCACACGATGTGTGGTTGACGGATAATAACCGGCAGATGCCTCCTGAAGCATGTCTCCGCTATTGATAATCAGGTTGCCAAAATCAGTGGGCACGTCGAGCCAGGTACCGTCACGGGTTTGCACCTGCAAACCGGGTTCGTTTGAGGCCGGCAGGATAGTAATCAGGTTGATGTCTTCGTGTGCCGCTGCGCGAACAGCACCGGGTTCAACTGCAGTGGTCAGTGGCGGGTAGTGCAGTATTCTGAGTAACGATTGCTGGCTGCCATCTATCATTGACGACAGTGGTTCCGAGAATGTCTGCTGCACATGAGCCGGGGTTTCCTGTTCAATCCAACGCAGCAATGTGGCGGCAAATGTAACAGTGCTGTCGTAGTACGCCACCAACTCATCGCGAAGTTCCGGTGGGCAGATGCTGTTGGGATAAAAGTGAAAGTACTCTTTTAAGTCACGTAAATCACGTCCCTTTGCAGACTCGGCAGACTCGACCGGTATAAACCCGCCTGCGTTACCGTCGTCCCGACAATAGTCGTGTTTGTTTTCAGCACGAAAAAAACCAAGCCAGTGATTATAGATATCGGTGACTTGTTGCTCGGGTAACGGATGATTTCGGATAACACCAAAACCGGTCTGCCGTAATGACTCGACAAAGTCGGTTGCAGCGGTGTCGGAATGAAAGTCGATAGCGGATAAAGTCATCACAGCGCGTTCCATTGATCGATGTCAGAATCGGTTACGCCAAAGGTGCGCGCAGTGTCGAGTATGTGGGCCAGTGTCACCGGGTCGACCGGTATACCGTGTGCGCCTCGCGCCTGTCGGCTACGATGCTCGGGCTCCCCGGGTAGCAATACCTCTTGCTGATCCAGTGCCGGTTGTGCCTGAGTGACAGCGCCGCAGAACTGTTCGGTCTCGCGTTCAATCTGCGCTGGATCGCCAAAGGCAGCAGGGTCGAGTATGACTGAAAACAGACTGTTGACGGCACCGTTGGCCAGTGGTGGCACTGACGCGACAGTATCACCGCTGACAAGGGCACCGGCCAGTAGCTCGGCGAAAATGCCCAGCCCCGACCCTTTGTGAGCGCCGAATGCGGTCAGCGCGCCCTGCAGCTCGGTGGCCATGGGTGTCGGGTCATTGGTGGGTCGGCCTTCGGCGTCGACGAGGCAACCGTCGGGTACCGTTGTGCCTTTGTTGTGGGCCACGCGTACCTTACCGAATGCAATTTCACTGGTGGCCATATCGAGCATGGGTTTGGCTTCACCTGCCACTGGCATGGCCATGCTGATCGGGTTAGTCGAGAATACCGGTTGTCTGCCGCCAAACGGTGTCACCAGGGGACTGTGACCAATGACGTTGACGAAGTGCAGCGAGACCAGACCGCGCGCTGCGCAGTACTCGGCGTAGTGGCCGGTGCGGGAAATATGCCCAGCGTTTCGAAGCCCCATCACCACCACACCGTGTGTGCTGACCGAGTCGAGCACCGTGTCGAGTGCCTCTAACGCCATACGATGTCCAAAGCCACGCCTGCCATCAAGGATAGTGACGCCACCGTGTTGCGACACGACTGACAGCGTTTGGTTGGGTATCAGGTTGCCGTCGCGTACCTGTGCACCATAAGCCGGCAACATGCCGACGCCGTGAGAGTCGTGCCCGGCCAAATTCGCGCCGACCAAATGCGCTGCGACGATGGATGCTTCGTTTGCAGAACAGCCGTAGGCCTCCAGAACGAGTTGGCTCAAAGCGACCAGTTTGGATTCCGGGATGGTTAATAATCCGGCGCTGCCGGAGGATTTGGTTGTGTCTGACATACTTTATGATATAACAATTGGCCGCTGAGTGTATGGGTTCGCAGCAGCCACAACAGGCCGGGGTGCCGACCGGACGAAAGGCTAAATCGTGCGGCTCTGAACTTGGGTAAAACAGGGGTAAGGTTAAAACGAGCTTAGTTGAAACGGGGCTGGTTTTGTTGGGGGTGGGGTCATCACCAGGCTTTCGACAAAACAATTGGCTGGTACGGGTATCAGACCATCGCGCAAACATAAGCCGGGCATAAGTTGCCGGGCGAGAGGCAACAGTAATCAATGAAGACGTCCAACAACCTGCTGATTATTATGGCGGATCAACTGACTGCCAAAGCGCTGGGCTGTTATGGTAATCCGGATGTGATCAGCCCGAATATCGATGCATTGGCGGAAGAGGGGGTCAGGTTTGATGCCGCATACAGCAGCAGCCCGTTGTGCACACCCGGACGCTATGCTTTTATGACCGGGCAACACAACTCGGTGTGTGCCGGTTACGATAATGCCGCGTATATGCCCGCGACAATGCCAACCTTTGCGCATTACTTGCGCCTGATGGGGTATCGCACTTGCCTTGCCGGAAAAATGCATTTTGTCGGCGCTGATCAATTGCACGGGTTTGAGGAGCGTCTGACCACCGATGTGTATCCTGCTGACTTTGGCTGGGTACCCGATTGGGATCATCCCGATGATCGTATTGATCTGTGGTATCACAATATGTCGAGTGTGAAACAGGCAGGTGTCGCGGCGATTACCAATCAGCTGACCTACGACGATGAAGTCGGTGCGCAATCATTGAGAGCAATCTATGATCATGCACGAACTGAAGACGAGCGGCCGCTGTGTCTGGTCGCAAGCTTTATTCATCCACATGACCCCTATGCAACCCGACAACAGTATTGGGATCAGTACGAGGGACGTGACATCCAATTACCGACCGTTGGAAAACAGCCCGACAACATGACTGATCCGCATAATCTGCGGCTTGAAAAAGTCATTGCACGTGATGCGGTTGACGTCACCGATGACGATATTATCCGCGCACGTCGTGCATACTACGGCAATGTTACTTACGTTGATGAGTGGGTCGGGCGTTTGCGCGGTGCACTGGATGAATGTGGTCTTGCCGCTGATACCACCATTTTGTTTATTTCTGATCATGGCGACATGCTCGGTGAGCACGGGCTTTGGTACAAAATGTCGTTCCGCGAGTGGTCAGGACGCATTCCGTTTATTATTCATGACCCGGCGCGTTTTTCGCCTGCGGTTGTGAACGAACCGGTGGCACAAATTGATGTGTTACCGACACTCATTGATCTGGCCCTGACCGATACCCAAATACCCCCGGAGCCCATCGATCCACTGCATGGCAGAAGTTTGGTGGCGGTGTGTCAGGGTGCTGCGGAAAACCCCGGTGCTATTGCAATCAGTGAATACCTCGCAGAAGGTACCGGTGCGCCAATGCTGATGCTGCGACGTGGCACATTAAAATACATCTGCTGCGAAACTGACCCAGAACAGCTTTTTGATCTGGCCAATGACCCGAACGAGCTGCACAATCTGGCTGATGACGCGGTACACGCCGATACGATGACTGCGTTTCGTGCGTTGGCCGACAACCATTGGGATGCGGCTGCGGTCAAGCAGGCGGTCATCAAGGATCAGCGCCGCCGTCGGCGGGTGAGTGCTGCGTTACGCATTGGTCAATACACCGGTTGGGATTATGATCCTGCACGCGACCCGTCACAGGAATACACACGCAGCCACATGGACCTGACCCGGTTTGATATCAGCTCGCGTTTCCCGCGGCCGGTGCCGTTTAAACCGCGTTGGAAATGATGTGAATGTTTTCACTTGCGTTTCGTGCAGCGTTAACCGACGGGCATAGCAAGGCCGTTTAATAAATGGGTGGTTCGGGTACCGGCGCACCAAAACCGGTTTCAAGAAAATCGAAATCGCATCCATCGGGTGCTTGTCGAATATGGCGGGTATACATAAACCCAAAGCCACGTTGATAACGGGGAGCAGGTGACACGTGGGTAGCCTTGCGTGCTGCAAGCTCGTCATCACTAACATTCATGTGGATGGTACGGTTAGGAACGTCAACGGTAATACTGTCGCCGTTTTTGACCAGTGCCAGTGGTCCTCCCGTCCAGGACTCAGGTGCTACATGCAAGACGCAAGCGCCATAACTGGTTCCACTCATGCGGGCATCAGATAATCTCAACATATCCCTGACACCCTCTTTGACCAGCTTGACCGGAATTGGCAACATGCCCCATTCCGGCATACCTGGTCCTCCCTGAGGTCCGGCATTACGCAATATCATTACGTGATCTGCGGTCACGTCCAGATGCTCATCTTCAACCGCCGCTTTCATGTCGGGATAGCTATCAAACACCAGCGCCGGTCCCGTGTGTGTCAAAAACCGGGTATCCATAGCCGAGACTTTCATGACGCAACCATCCGGTGCGAGGTTACCGCGCAGTACCGCCAGCGCACCAGTCGGGTAGACAGGATTCGACAGGGGTCGTATCACGTCTTCATTGTAGACACGAGCGTGCGCAAGGGATTCACTTAAACTGTCACCGCTGACATTTTTACAGGTGGTATTCAGGTGTGGTTCGATGACTTTTAGCATTGCCTGCAGGCCACCGGCGTAATAGAAGTCTTCCATCAGATAGGTGTCGCCGTTGGGCCGAATATTAGCAACGACCGGTACGTCACGACCAATACGGTCGAAATCATCAAGACCAATATCAAAGCCTGCGCGCCGCGCGATGGCGATGACATGAATAATGGCATTGGTGGAGCAACCCATCGCCATTGCCGCCGCAATGCCGTTGGTGAATGAGTCGTGCTCGAGAAAATCAGACGGTTTAAAATCGTCGAGCACCATATCCACGATACGTCGGCCGCACCGCTTGGCCAGCCGAATATGATTGGCATCCGGTGCCGGAATCGATGAGGCTCCTGGTAACGTAAATCCAACGGCCTCTGCAATGGACGTCATCGTGCTGGCAGTACCCATGGTCATACAATGGCCATAGCTTCGCGCAATGCCTTGTTCAACTTCGCCCCAGTCACGCTCGGTAATGTTGCCTGCACGCAGTTCATCCCAGTATTTCCAGCTGTCGGTGCCGCTACCGAGTGATTCGCCTTTCCAGTTGCCTCGCAACATGGGACCTGCCGGGAAATACACGGTAGGCAGATTCATGCTGATGGCACCCATCAGCAACGCCGGTGTGGTTTTGTCACAGCCACCCATCAATACCACGCCATCGATCGGATAGCTGCGAATCACTTCCTCAGCTTCCATAGCCAACAGATTTCGGTGCAGCATCGCAGACGGTTTCAGAAACACCTCTGACAATGTCATGACGGGTAATTCGAGCGGAAAGCCACCGGCTTGTAAAACACCGCGCTTGATCCATTCAACACGATCTTTAAAGTGCGAATGACACTGATTAATGTCTGACCAGGTGTTGAGAATGCCGATGACCGGTTTTCCTTCCCAGTCTTCACGGTCATGCCCCATTTGCATCGCGCGTGAGCGATGACCGAAGGAGCGTAAATCGGGCTTTCCGAACCACTGATGGCTACGTAACTCATGTGGTTGCTTTTTGTGTTTGGTGATCATACTCGTAGTACCGGTTTGAAGACTGGATACCCAACTCTGGCATTAGGGTTGAATACTGATAGTATCAGCACTCGACACTACCCCGACAACTAAACGTGTACACAGACCGACGTGACCTGCGCACAACTGCGCCAGAGACACCCCAAGCACCGAAGAAAACGCGCAGTCGCAGCGACACCGTCAAAATATACGGCGTTGCCGCAGTATTGTTGATTGGCGCGTTTTGGTTGACCTATCAGTTTGTGCAGCCAGCTCCGCCGAGGTCTTTGTCTATTGCCACCGGTCGCAGCGACGGTGCGTATTACGATTATGCACGGCAGTACCAGGCCGAACTGAAAAAAGAGGGCGTCGAACTCACGATAATCGAGACATCCGGTACGGTCGATAACCTGAGCATATTATCTGATGAGACCCGGGATGTGCAGGTCGCCTTTGTGCAAAGTGGTGTGGCAGACCCTGTCACCCATCCGAACATTCTGGGGCTGGGCAGTCTGTATTACGAGCCGTTGTGGGTGTTTGTTCAGGCGGGCAGTGGTATTGAGCGCATAAATCAGCTGGGTGACACCAGAATTGCGATTGGTGCGCACGGTAGCGGTACACGTTCGGTCAGTAC
>CALDUO010000021.1 GCA_937923745.1 uncultured Granulosicoccaceae bacterium | reverse complement strand
ATCGCCACAACATACTGCTTGTCAATAGTGGCCAGTCTGAGAAAGAGAGATCACGATTTAACGCGTCAATGGCGTAGCCAATTGTGCGCACATGCCACTCGTAAAATCAGGAAACACCTGATTTCGCCTGTATCTTTTGGTTGTGTGTTTTATCGGACACCCGAACACCTTACCCGGAAAACATTATCAGGACACCCAAATTCTCGTCGATCCTGCACGCTCGTGAACCTTGGGTGTCCATTGAATTGCCGCCTTGAATTGCCGGAATGGCTATGTGATGTCGGGTGTCCAAAGAATTTAGTCATTCTATCGTGTGTCCACACAGTGAATAGCGCTCCATGCCAACTATTTTGGGTGTCCAGACTTAATAATTTATTTCGGGTGTCCAGAATTGATGGAGGTCAGATTAATCAGCGCGACACCACCCAGTGCACAAGCGATACCGACAGTTATTGTTGGCGTTAGCTGTTCGCCGAGAATGGCGACGCCGAGCAGTACGCTGATCGCGGCACGCAGGTAGGCTTGGCTTGCCACACGGAGTGATCCCAGGGTGTCCAGTAGTCGGAAGTACAACAAAAATGCGCCGGCGGTGCTGAACAGTGCGAGGGCTACCACCGACATGACGGAGCTTGACGTTGGGGTAAGTTGCCATGGCTTGTCTATTATGAGACTTGCGGGCACCAGCACTGCTGCGGCGCACAACAGAGTGCCGGTAGCAGTGACGACCGGCGGGTGTCCTTTGAATTTTTTACCGTTGATTGCGGCACAGGCATACAGCATAGCGCCACCCACCGCAGCCAGTTGCGCTAATACTTGTTGCCCCAATTCTTCCAGGGCGCCCAGTCCGATGATGAATACAACACCGGTAAAACCTATCACGACTCCCAGTATTTTTAGCGGTGTTACAGCCTCGTGGCGACTGATAAATACGGTGATCAGAACCACAAACAACGGCGATGTTGAATTCAACACACCCGCCAATCCGCTGTCGATATACTGCTGCCCCCACGTTAGTAACAACCACGCACCTGTTGCGTTTAATAGTGACTGCAGAAACAGCAGGCGCCACATTTGGGTGTCCCGTGGCAAGGAAACTTGCTGCCATCGCATCACCACACCGAGAAAAAGACAAGCCAGCATCACTCTTGCGGCAATCAAGGTAATGGCAGGCACACTCTCCAGCGCAAGCTTAATGAACAGATACGACGAACCCCACAAAGTTGCCAATAACAGTAGCAGCGCGTATTCAATCCACCTTGGCTTTTTATGCACACTGCCTCTCCATGGTATTAATCACCCCTAGGCAACTCACTCGATGAGCACCAAAAAATTTACTGCCGATAACTCCCTGACACACCCACACCGGCATAACGAACACCACTCAACGCAGCCATATCACGACTGAACGTCGTCAGATCTTCTTCATTGAAGTCAGACAATGTATCGTGCCCCATCGCTCTCGCGAGGACACACATTAATTCATTCGTGGCGTTTAGATAGTTCGCCAATCTTTCGGCTGACTGATCGACGATAAGTCTGGCTCTTAAATCTTTGCGCTGTGTAGCGATACCAACTGGACACCGATTACTATGGCAAGCCCGCATGCCCAAACAACCAATCGCCTGAATAGCCGAGTTGGCAATGGCAACACCATCCGCACCCAGCGCAAGCGCCTTGGCAAACTCTTCAGCCTTACGCAAACCGCCAGTGGCTATTAACGTCACATCCGACACATTGTTATGATCCAAAAATCGCCTTGCTCTTGCAATTGCTGGAATAGTTGGAACAGAAATATTGTCGCGAAAAATTAATGGTGCAGAACCCGTACCGCCACCTCGACCATCCAAAATGATGTAATCCACACCAATGTCCAGCGCTGCCTCTATGTCTTTTTCGATATGTTGCGCCGACAACTTATAGCCAATCGGTATCCCCCCGGTTTTCTCCCGCACCATAGTGGCGAAATCCCGGTACTCCGACAAGCTTGTCCACTCAGGAAAATGCGATGGTGAGATCGCCGACTGACCAACATCTATACCTCGCACCTGCGCAATTTTTTCAGTGACCTTATTGCCAGGCAGATGTCCACCAGTGCCAGTTTTTGCAGCTTGCCCACCTTTAAAGTGAAAAGCCTGAACCTTGGTCAGCTGTTCGACACTAAACCCAAATCGAGCGGAAGCCAATTCATAAAAGTAACGGCTATTGGCCGCCTGCTCCTCCGGCAACATACCGCCCTCACCCGAACAGATACCCGTACCCGCCATTTCAGCCCCTTGAGCCAACGCCACTTTTGCCTCTTCAGACAACGCACCGAAACTCATGTCCGACACAAAAATCGGCATACTCAATACCAACGGCTTTCGGGCAGATGGCCCAATCACCAGTTCGGTATCTACAGGCTCCTCGTCAAGTAACGGTAATTTATGCAATTGTGCGGTCACAAATTGCAAATCACCCCACGATGGCAGCTCGTCACGAGGCACACCCATCGCCGCTGAGGGCCCGTGCTGACCGGTTTTGGATAAGCCGTTTTTCGCCAAATTTTGAATATATTTGACGTCGGGTTCATCGCTGGTGCCGGTGGGATCAGCATACAAACCCAGATAGGTATCCCGATTATAGGGCTGAGGATGTTCCAGCTCCCATTCGCCAATTTCATCAGCGTCAACATAAACGACATCGTCTTCAACCCATGCCTTGAACTTCGCCAATACCTCACTGTTATTGTACTCACTGACACCCGTGTCCATTCGGTAGTCCCAGCCATGTAACCCACAGATAAGATTGTCACCCGATACATACCCGTCACTCATCAACGCACCTCGATGAGCGCAACGCCCGTATAGCACCGACACCGAATCGTCAAATCGCGTCACCACCAAGTCAACATTACCCACTAATGCATAAGCAGGCTTACGATCTTCCAACTCACTCCAACTGGCGATTTTGTGCGATTTCATAGGGTGCAACCTCAAAGAAGACTGAATTTGGATTTAGGATAGCATCCCTGTGGGCATATGCCACCGATTGGCCAAGTGACACTGCAGGTTATTGCGCCGGGCGATTATTTGAACATAATGGCTAAAGCGAGGCAGGGTTTGATCGAACAGCGCAGTATACGGTGTGAAATGAGCAGAGCAGAACGCTTTGCTGTATCAGTGCACAGGATCAATGTTGATACAGCTTCCAAGACAGTGACAGACCCGCTGTCCGATATAATCTGACCAGACCAACAATCGGATGCAACCGGTTACTGAATACTGGTTACTGATACTGGTTACAATTACCGCTTGGCTAAAACCGGCTGATGATAGCGACGACGCCAGGCCTACTCCAGTGGCTCCAACAACAATGAGCGCGCTGTCATTTCATTGGGCTGTGGCAGATTCATTAGTTGCAGTATGGTTGGGGCAATCGACGGCAGCCCCATCGCGTTCGCAAGTTTCCAGTTGGTTTTGTCTATCACGGTACACGCCACCGGAAATGTGGTGTGCTGTGTATGTGGACCCCGTGTGATCGGATCTATCAGCATATCCGCATTACCGTGATCGGCTGTTAGTATCACCGAATAATCATTGGCAACAGCCACGTCACACAACCGCCCGGCATAATCATCCACCACTTCAACCGCTTTGATAACCGCATCGCGAACACCGGTATGCCCCACCATATCACCATTGGCAAAGTTAACCACGATAAGGTCATGCTGCTGCGATTCAACGGCACGACTGACAGCATCGAAAATACCACCTGCACTCATTTCGGGTGCCTCATCATAGGTATCGACACTCGTGGGTGAATCAATCAATATGCGCGACTCACCGTCAAAAGGTGCTTCATGCCCGCCATTAAAAAAGAACGTGACGTGCGGGTATTTTTCGGTCTCGGCAGATCGTAGCTGTGTGAGTCCGGCGGCAGATACAACCTCGCCAAGTGTGACGTCGGGCATTTCTTTTTCAAACGCCACAGCAAACGGATAGTCAATATCGTAGCGCGTTAACGTGGTGAGGTTAACAGCCTTATAGGCACCACGATCAAATCCGTCGAATTCCGGTTGCGCCAATGCCTCGGAAAGCTCTCGTGGACGATCGTTTCTGAAATTAAAAAAGACCACTTCGTCTGACTCTTGCATTGACTCAAAAGCCGGTAGCTTTATCGGTTTGATAAATTCGTCGGTCTCACCTGCACCCCAAGCAGCCTGAAGCCCGTCAGTCGCGGTGGGTGCCTGCTTACCTTCGCCGCGTGTTAACAGTGACCAAGCCAACTGCACACGCTCCCATCGGTTGTCCCGATCCATCGCGTAATACCGACCGCACAGACTAGCAATACCACCACCTGCTTTTTCGAGTAACGGTTCAACCTGCCGTACAAAACGATCGGCGCATTGCGGCGCGGTATCACGCCCGTCTGTGATCATGTGCAGCAGCGGCTTAACACCCTGCTGCCGGCACAGTGCAATCAAAGCTTTGAGGTGGTCGATGTGGCTGTGAATACCGCCGTCAGATACCAGCCCCAACAAATGCACCGGTTTGTTGGCCTCCTTGGCCCGATCCATCGCATCACAAAACGCTGTATTGGTCGCAAACGAACCGTCTTCGATCGCATCGTTAATACACACCAGATCCTGGCGCATCACAGAACCACACCCTAAGGTTAAATGTCCTACTTCGGAATTTCCCATCTGGCCATCGGGCAACCCTACAGCTCTGCCGGAGGCTTCGAGCACGGTAGTTGGATAGTGAGAAAAAAGGTGATCGAGGTTAGGTGTGTTCGCCAGTGCGACGGCGTTATCGGCTTTGGATGGGTTTACCCCGATGCCATCCATGATAATCAGTATGACCCGACGCGCCTGATCGGCGCTGTCGATGCTTTTCATTTCGGATGTTTCAGTGGCCATGTCTTTGTGTGTCTTTTGTTGCGCCACCGTTAAGGTCCTTCATCCGGTGTTTTTCCGTCCTCAATGTGGTCAGTCAGGGAGTTACGGTAGGAGCCAGCAGGCCGCGGCGTTGAATTCGCTGCCGTCTCTTTTTGCCCTTCCTCGAACTCGTCGTCGAGCATTTGCTCACGTGCCTGTGAGAACTCTTCTTTTCTTTTTAGGAAGTACCGGGAGAAAAATATGCCAACTTCAAACAGTAACCACATCGGCAATGCCAGCAGCGTTTGCGAAATAATATCCGGTGGTGTGAGAAACATACCCACAATAAAAGCGGCGACAATAAAATAGGGTCGCTTAGAGGCCAGTGTCTCTGGCGTGGCTATACCCATTGCGACAATCAGCACGGTCGCCACCGGTACTTCAAACGCGATACCAAACGCAAAAAAGATAGTAATAACGAAATCGAGGTACCGACCAATGTCAGTACTGACCACAACGCCGTCAGGCGCCACACTCACAAAAAACTTAAAGACCAGCGGGAATACCACATAATAGGCAAACGCCACACCTGCATAAAATAGCAGTGTGCTGGATACCAACAACGGAAAGACCAAGCGTTTTTCATGCGTGTAGAGTCCGGGCGCAATAAACGCCCAGATCTGATAAAGAAGATAAGGCACCGCGATAAACACGCAGACCATCAAGACTAATTTGAACGGTATAAAAAATGGCGCCGCAACATCAATGGCGATCATTTCGGTGTTATCAGGCAGATGCGCCAGTAAAGGCTCAGCCAACCAAGAATAGATTTCGTCAGAAAACCAAAACAAACACAAGAACAACAGCGCAACCGCCAACACCATTCTTAGCAGGCGATCCCGTAATTCGATGAGATGTGACAGAAAGCCCTGCTCTTCACCACCTGTGGATTCGGTACTGCTCATGCGCGCGCGTTGCTTAGTCGTTTTGGGGTTTGACCGGAGTCGGGTTTACTGACTCGGTGTCGGCTGCGTTATTGGGTTGGGACGACCCGGAAGCCCATGACGCACTCTGGCTGGTATCAGGCTCTTTTTTACCGGTGTCGGTAGTCTTTACGCCTGTGGCATTTGTAACAGTCTTGCCGGCACTGGTTGTGTTTGAGCTCACGTCACTCGACGCATCAGCGTGATGGCTTGACGCCGGGTTAGATTGGGTCTTGTCTTTTGCGTGCGCGTTGTCGCTGGCTTGGTTTTTATCGGTCGGGCTGTCAGTTGCAGACGCCTCCATCGACGCAAGCCCTTTTTTGGCGGCAGTGACAGCGCTGGACGTCGAGGTCTCAATATCACGTCTTGTCGAATCCACCATAGAGCGCAGCTCTTTGATTTGATCGCGTTGGTCGCCCAGTATTTTATGCAGGTCGCCGCTTTCGAGTTCTGACTGAAAGTCTGACTTTACACCTGCAACAAATCGACGGGTTTTCAGCACCCACTTACCTGCTGTTCTGGCAACTTCGGGCAAGCGGTCAGGGCCTACCACCAGCAATGCTACAACACCAATTAGCAGCAGTTCCCAAAAACCGATATCAAACATAATGCGGTACCAAACGAACGAGGCTAGACTTTGGTTTCGTCGGTTTTGGTCACGGTCGCTTCTTCAGTCGCGTCGTCGGCTGTTTCTTTGAGTTGTGCCTGCGCTTCTTCTTCATCGTCGCTCATGGCTTTTTTGAAGCCTTTAACCGCACCGCCGAGATCGCCGCCAAGATTACGTAAACGTTTGGCTCCAAACAGCAGTACAACAATAACCAGTACGATCAGTAACTGGGGGATGCTTGGCATCATAGTAGTTTCCTCATTGTGTGGTATCGGGTGTCGAACGCGCAGCTTTCTCTGCATGCCCGGATAACCCGAACCTCGATTCAAGTTCGTTCAGTACATCGGCCGGTGACAGTCCCTTATGCGCCAGTAGCACCAGCGTATGAAACCATAAATCAGCCACCTCTTTAACCAGATGGGTCTGATCGGCAGAGGCCTCTTTGGCGGCCAGAATAACCTCTGTGGCTTCTTCACCGACTTTCTTTAATATGGCGTCGTCCCCACCAGCATACAATGATGCCACGTAGGATTTCTGTGCGCTCTGTTGCTTT
>CALDUO010000020.1 GCA_937923745.1 uncultured Granulosicoccaceae bacterium | reverse complement strand
AAATGCGTGATCAGTATGTCACCGCATTGGCTGATGGTATCGGTAAAGCCTTTATGCACATTGCCCTGCCTGACGTCACGAATAAACTGATCAACAATACGTTGCCAGTGTTCGTTGTCGACCTTACTGGCAACCGCGCGGTCTGCAATAATTTCAACGTAGTGCTCGGCAACCGACACAAAGATCAAAATGCCCGCCCGGTGATCGGTCCAATGCACATTTTGTGTCAGAAACTGCGCTCTGGCCTGAAGGTGTGCGCGGTGGTGCTTAACAGCATCCGGAATAAACCGCATACGTAAATTCTGCCACTGAAACAGCATGGCGCAGAGTGTAAAAACCGCCGCCTGTATGATGTAAATCCACTGATACTCCGACCACGGCTGTGTAGCACTGCCATCGATGCGTTGCCCCGACTGCCATGCCGTTGCAACTGCTGAGTCATTGTCAAACAATCCCAGCGATTGCATCAAAAAATACAGGCCTGGCACTGCCAGCGATAACAAGGCTGACCACAGCAGTGGTATGTATCGATAGTCATCACTACTGTCGGTAATGACGGTGACAATTTCACCGGCTGTGTTGGATTCGACTGTACGAATCTGTTCGGTTAGCTGGCTTTTGTCGGCTTCAGAGATAAATGCGCTCATAATATTGTCACCAACCGCCTGATGCTCCGCCGCCGCCGAAGCTGCCGCCACCGCCACCAAAACCGCCGCCGCCGCTAAAGCCGCCACCACCGAAACCACCACGGTAGCCACCCCGACGTGCACCGGGAGTACCCGTGCCACCACCTGATCCACCGCCCGGTTTTACGACAAAATACATGAGCAGGAAAACCACAACAGCAGCGCCCAGACCGAATAACAGATTCTGGCTGATAGCAGTCACCGCGATACCGGCAAAGGCCGCCGGAAAGGCAGTGTTACCGAGTTGTCGATGACCGAAACGTTTCAGCATTTCAAACAGGCCGATTAAACCAATAAACAGCAGTGGGAAATAGCCTTCGATCTCTGAGGAGTCGGAGCCGGTCTCAGCCGGTGCCGAGTATTCGCCTTCGATGGCTTGAATGATCGCGGTGACACCGCGTTGAATACCGGTGTTGAAGTCACCTTCGCGGAAGGCGGGCCTCATTTCGCGTCGAATGATAGTGGAGCTCAGTGCGTCGGTTAATGCCCCCTCCAGCCCATAACCGACTTCGATTCTCATTTTTTTCTCATCTTTCGCCACGAGTAGCAGTACACCGTTGTCACGCTCGGCCTGACCCAGTTGCCAATGCCTGCCCAATCGCACCGCAAAGTCTGCGATGTCGTAGCCCTGTAAATCGTTAACTGTGGCAACGACAACCTGGTTACCGGTGCTGTTTTCATGGGCTTCCAGTGTCGTTGCAATTTGTGCAGCGGTCGCGGCGTCGAGAAATCCGGCATTATCAACGACTCTGCCCGTCAGTGACGGAAACGCAGGCGCCGCCAGAGTGGGTCCGGCAAGCACCAGCCACAGCAGCACCGCCACCAGCGCAGTGCAAGACTTGACAGCAACGGCCACTACGGTCCGGGTGAGTTGTATCGGCATGGTAAAGGTCACCCGACCGGAATAGGCCGGGTTATCATTTGCGTCAGCGGTAGGTGAGGTGTTCAGCGGTGCCACCGTTCAGATTAAGGGCGACGAATTGCTAATTAAAATTAACCTCTGGATTAGCCGTATCTTCCTCTGAAATCGAGAAGTTCTCTTTGATGCGTGAATCGGGATACATAAATGATTTCCACCAGCGACCCGGGATAGTTCGCAGCTCGGTGTTGTAGCGCTGTACTTTTTGAATGTACTCGCGCCGTGCTACCGCAATTCTGTTTTCAGTGCCTTCAAGCTGTGATTGCAGCGCAAGAAAATTCTCGTTGGACTTGAGGTCAGGATATTTTTCAACAACCAGCATCAGTTTCGACAACGCACCGGTTAGCGCACCCTGACTTTCCTGAAACTGCTGAAAGGCCGCCGGGTCTGTTAAGGTCTCCGGGGACACATTCATTTGTGAGACTTTGGCTCTTGCTTCGGTCACCTCGAGGAGTACCTCTTTTTCCTGGGCAGCAAAGCCTTTAACGGTCTCAATGAGATTGGGCACGAGATCTGCGCGACGTTTGTACTGATTCTGAATTTCACTCCACGCGCCGTTGACAGCTTCGTCGAAAGTGGGAATGTTATTGATACCGCAGCCACTGCAGATCAGCAGTGTCGCAATCGCAAAAAAAGATCTGATAGTCATGGGGTGCAATCTGGCCTTGTTTGAACGGGCCAATCATACCAGAATCAACATCCGGGGTTTTAGTCTCCGTTCCTTACAAGCACAGGTCCTCACCCTAACCATGGCTGCAACAAATGTTAACGTTTAAAAACCTGGGCTGTCGCCGTGACAAAGAGTCGCTCTTCTCTGGCGTCAACCAGGTGATCTACCGTGGCCAACGTGTCGGTGTCACTGGTGCCAATGGTTGTGGTAAATCAAGCTTGTTTGGCCTGATTTTGGGCGAATTGGATCCCGATGAAGGCACTGTTGAGATTCAGAACGGAGTGCTGACAGGCTCGGTCGCACAAGAGATGAAAACGGTTGATCGCAGTGCCATTGATTACGTCATTGACGGTGACCAGAACCTACGACAGCTCGAAGGGGCATTGGACGAGGCCCAACATCAGGACGGTGAGCGATACGCCACTTTATTGGCAGATTACGAAGCCATGGGTGGCTACAGCGCAAAATCACGCGCAGGTGCTTTGCTAAACGGGCTTGGATTTCAGGCGTCGGAGCAACAATTGCCCATGAGCCATTTTTCAGGTGGGTGGCGTATGCGACTGAATCTCGCCCAGGCACTCATGTGCCCGAGTGATTTGCTGCTACTCGATGAGCCAACGAACCATTTGGATATGGATGCGATTATCTGGCTGGAAAACTGGCTCACGCAATATGCCGGTACGTTGTTGCTGATTTCACATGACCGCGAGTTTCTCGATCGAACCATCAATCATGTATTGCACATAGAGCAGGGCACGGCATGGCTCTATACGGGTGACTATTCCGCCTTTGAACAGGCGCGAGCTGAACGGTTATCAGGGCAGCAGGCAGCCTATGAAAAACAACAGCGACGCATTAATGAAATTCAGGGGTTTGTTGATCGCTTTCGGGCCAAAGCATCAAAAGCCCGACAGGCGCAGAGCCGTTTGAAGATGCTCGAGCGGATGACCCGCGTCGCACCGGTGCACGGCGACAACACATTTGGATTTTCATTCCAGCCGCCACTAAAACTGGCTAACCCGCTGGTGCAGTTCGATGACGCATCAGCCGGTTATGATGACACCGTGGTGCTCAAAAAAATCAAAACATCGTTACAGGCAGGGGACAGAGTTGGCTTATTAGGGCGCAACGGTGCCGGTAAATCGACCTACCTGAAGTCGCTTGTCGGTGAAATTCCCATTCTTGCAGGGCACCGACACATCAGCCCGGCGCTCAATACCGGTTATTTCGCACAGCATCAGATTGATCAGCTCAATTTTTCCCGGTCGGCCCTTGCGCACCTGTTGGAACTCGACGATACACTCGGCGACGCCAGTGCGCGGGACTTTCTGGGTGGTTATGGTTTTCGCGGAGACCAGGCGTTGCAATCGGTTGGCACGATGTCCGGAGGGGAAAAGGCTCGTCTGAGTCTCGCGTTGATCGTTTATCAACGTCCGAATTTGCTGCTGCTTGATGAGCCAACCAACCATTTGGACATGGCAATGCGTCAAGCGTTGGTGGATGCGCTGCAATCCTTCGAGGGTGCGCTGATCGTTGTGTCGCACGATCGGTATTTGTTAAGGGCAACGGTTGATGACCTGTGGTTAATCG
>CALDUO010000019.1 GCA_937923745.1 uncultured Granulosicoccaceae bacterium | reverse complement strand
GTTATCAGTGTCGTGCCAGTGTCTATTCGGTACTGACACTGTGTCATTGTATTCATCGGATTTGTGTCGTGACCGTATCGAGTGTTCAAAAAAAATTAACCCTGACGCTCACCGACCCACAACTTGGTGTGCTGGTCTGTGGAGCTGAAGATCAATTGGCTGACGTGTTCCATCAGCTATTGGTCTCCGGTGTCACTGTGAAGCATCACTATCAACAGATGTCCGACACGCTGCATGCGTTGTTACAGCCGTTACTTGATGGCATTGACCACGGACAATACACTGCTCACCCAGATACCGTATCAGAGCAGGATGTGCGATCAGCAGACGCGGTCGTGTGTGATCCGTGTTATCCGGATTGCGCGATGATCGTGCAATGGTGTCGGTTGGCCCGCGTGCCGATCTATGTCCCCGGTGATACCGGCATCAGCACCTGTGTCATCCCTTCATTGCCCGGTGCTTTGGAGCCTTTGTTAACCTTGGATGATGGGTTTGGCGATGCGGGGCAGGGTGAGGTTTATCTGGTAGGTGCTGGCCCCGGTGATCCGGACCTGCTGACGTTTCGGGCGTTAAAACTGATCAGGCGAGCAGACGTGGTGCTTTATGATCGTCTGGTGTCCGCCGACATTGTTGCTATGTGCAGGCAGGGCGTGGAAAAGGTGTACGTCGGAAAACAGCGTGCCGAGCACACGATGCGTCAGGAGCTGATCAATGACACGCTGGCACGGTATGCACAGCAGGGTAAAAAAGTGCTGCGCCTCAAAGGCGGTGATCCGTTTATCTTTGGCCGCGGAGGCGAGGAGATTGAAACGCTTTCGGCTCTGGGTATTCCGTTTCAGATTGTCCCCGGTATTACAGCGGCAACCGGCTGTGCCAGTTATGCGGGCATTCCGTTGACCCATCGCGACCACGCGCAGTCATGCGTGTTTGTCACTGGTCACCTGAAAGCCGGTGCGCTGGCACTGAACTGGGCGGCGCTGGCGCAGCCGTCACAAACTATCGTGTGTTATATGGGGCTAGTGGGTCTACCGGTATTTTGTGTGTCGCTAATCGAGCATGGTTTGCCGGCAGAGACTCCGGCGGCATTGATTGAACGGGGAACCACCTCAGCGCAAGGGGTGTACGTTGGCACACTGGAGTCGCTGCCGGATCTGATAGCGCAGCACGAGGTCAGTGCACCCACGCTGATCATGGTAGGCACGGTGGTAACGCTGCGTGACAAATTTGCGTGGTTCGACGCGTAACACGGCCCGTGTTGAAGACCCGCCGGGTGCTAGTGAGTGACGTCGCCCTTTGCCAGTTCCAGTAACAGGCTTGGCATCGACGTCGATGAACCGAGATAGTCTTTCAGGGTGATGGTGATGCCGGGGTGTGCGGTTTTCGCTTTGTCGATCTCTTCCGGAATGTCGTCGGCGACGTGTGTGCCACAGGCCAGAAAATACGGCACCACGGTAATGGTCTCTGCGTTGGCGTCGGCCAGCTGGGTGATCGCGTCGCCAATCGAGGGTTCTGCCAACTCCAAAAAACCGCAGGCAACTGCGTCAAATTCATAGTCCTCGTGTTGTGAGATCATGTGAGTGAGTTGCTGAATTTCCTCATTGGAAGCCTGTCGGCGGCTTCCGTGTGCAACAATGAGTAGCGCATTCATAACAGCGGAGAGACCCTCTGAAAGTAGGTAATGATATACGGCAACGGGCCTGTGCACAGGTACAAACTGCTTTGCAATGGTCAGAGCACGTACATCTGTCGTTACGGAGTGTCACAGGCACTGGATTGGCAACGGTTGTTGTGGAGGTGTACCGATGACCAAACGAGGCTTGGAGGACCGTCCAAACGAGCAGCCAAACAAGCAGCCAAAAGAGCAGCCAGATTCGCTCGTAGACAATTTTGTTCAGGGGTTGGCAAAAGACGGATTAAACATGGCAGCCGTCTTAACAACCGACACGTTGCCTGATGGTGTCATAAACGACTTCAACTTAAACACCACGGATTCATCGTTGCTGTTGATCGGCAATCATGGCCCCTCCATGTGGCGTCAACTGCAACAGCGACAGCAGCGTTTGGGTCGTGTTTTCGCTGATCCGGTGGATGACTACGTGCAAGACATCATCAGTGAGCGCTTACGCGAGACGCTTCCCCATCAGCATGGTTCGATACTGTATCCGCGCAATCGGCTCGATGCTCATCTGCCTCATGTGCCGCTACAACAACTGGGAACACTGGCCGGGTGGCATCATACCAGTCCGCTGGGAATTGGTATTCATCCGGAGTTTGGTTTGTGGTTTGCGTATCGTGCGCTGGTCTGTATCGATTGTGCGCTGTCACCGGCCACATGGGCTGATGGTCAAAGATCAGGTATTCCGAAGCCTGCTAACCAACTGTCGTCTCAACTCACCAAATCGACAACACACACATCACCATCCGCCAGCCTAACTATCTGTGACAGCTGCCAAAGCCGTGCTTGCCAAACGGCATGTCCGGCGGGTGCGATCACGTTTGGGCAGTTGCCAGACATGCAACTGTGTTCGTCCTATCGGCTTCGTGAGAACAGCCCCTGCGCTAATCAGTGCCTCGCGCGCAAGGCATGCCCGGCAGGTGAGGCCAGTCGGTACGATGATGCACAAACCGCTCATCACTACAGTTTGTCGTTGGCCGGGATGCGTAAACGGATACAGTCAGACGCCAAGTCCGTATAATAAGGCCCACGCACATCGACCAAACCAGTGTAATGGATATCATCTTTATCACCGATCTACGTGTCGAGACCATCATTGGTATCTACGACTGGGAAAGGACTACGCAGCAAACCGTTAGCCTCGATATCGAAATGGCCACCGACATCCAGGCGGCGGCCAGCACCGAAGATATCGAAAACACGCTGAATTACAAAGCGATTTCCAAGCGGGTTGAATCGTTTATCGCCGAGAGTCAGTTTCTGCTAATAGAAACGATGGCGGAGCAGGTCGCAACGCTAATACGTGAAGAGTTCGGCGTGTCATGGCTTCGGTTAACCGTGCACAAACCCGGCGCTTTGAGTAACTCTACTGACGTGGGAGTCCGTATTGAGCGGGGAAGCCGGTAACCGACACCGCGTATACGTCAGTATAGGAAGCAACATCAATCCGGCTGAAAACCTGTCACGTGCATCTGCCGTGCTCGGCAGCTTACTCGAAGACTACGAGTCATCACCCGTGTACCGTTCGCCTGCCGTCGGACTCGACGGACCTGATTTTCTGAATTCGGTGGTGTCGGGATACACAGTCTCTGGCGCCACAGACTTTAACCGGTGTTTGAATCTGATTGAAACGGAGCATGGCCGGGTCAGATCAGCCGAACGGTTTACGTCACGCACGCTCGATCTCGATCTGCTGTTGTACGACAACGTGGTGCTCGACCAACAGGGTCTGGTATTACCACGCCCCGAAATCCTTGATGCTGTGTTTGTACTGAGGCCACTGAGTGACCTTGCACCGGATCTCGTGCATCCGTTGACGGAACAGACTTACTCTCAGTTGTTACAGCAACTGTATGCAACCTCCCCTGAATCCAAACACTTGCTCACTCCCGTTGGCTGACCCCGCCAACTGAACCGTCAACTCATCCTGTCAGCTGAGCTCGTTGGCTGGTCTGGATTAGCTTCTTTGGGTTAGCTTTTCTGGATTAGCTTCTTTGGGTGTTCTGGTCCGCTTCTGCTGATAGGTGCCGAATGACGATACAGCCTGTCAGTGCTGCCGATTGCATAAAGCCCAGCCTTGGTTGGCGGCTATATGGACCTGCCGCCATCCACCGGCAGCACGTGTCCGGTGATGTAGTTGGCAGCCGGGCTGACCAGAAAGGCAATAGCTTCGGCAATGTCATCGGGGGTTCCGTTGCGCGCCAGTGCAATGCCGTCGAGTATTTTTGATTTCGCTGCCTCATCGATATCGGCATCGCCCTCCGGCCATAAGATAGAGCCTGGCGCTATACCGTTGACACGAATGTCGGGCGCCAGCTCGACGGCCAAGGATTTTGTCAGCATTAATAACGCAGCTTTTGCACTGCAATAGACCGGATGCGTTGCATACGGCCTGAAGGCGTGTACGTCCACCATATTAATAATAACGCCTTGATTCGTCGCCAGATGCGGCGCTGCTGCCTGTGCAAGAAAGAGCGGTGCACGGTAATTACTGGTGAACAGATCGTCGACCTGTTGATGGGTGATAGACCCGACCGGTGTCGGATAGAACGCAGAAGCATTATTGATCAGCGCGTCGAGCCGACCCCACTGATTGATTGCCGTGTTAACGATGCGCTCGGGCGCTTGTGTATCGGCAAGGTCTGCCTGCACGGCAATCGCGGAATTGGTGCGTTGTTGATTGAACGATTCAACAAGGGTCAGAGCTTCGGATTCGGACCCGCCGTAATGGATCGTGACTGATGCGCCAGCGGCATGCAGACGTTTTGCGACCACAGCACCAATACGACGCGCGCTGCCGGTGATAATGACACTCTTGTTCGCAAGTGACGTGACGTGTTGTGCTTCTGACTGAGTAGCTGACCGGGGGTCAGGTTGGCCGTTCAGGTGCGGATCATCAGACATCTTGCAGTTGTTCACCTCAGCTACGAAAAATAAGCTTCTATACTAAGACAGATCTATAGTCTGGCGTTGAGATTTTTCGTTGTCTGAGTTGTCCCTACCCGAACCCGATGAAAACGCGCTGGCACATAGTCAACGTGTAGCCGATGCGGTCGCATCGAAGATCGAGCAACACGGGCCATTGCCGTTTGCGGAATACATGCATCTTGTTCTGTATGGGGGAGGGCTTGGTTATTACGTCTCCGGTAACGAGACCTTTGGTGCGACCGGTGATTTTGTGACAGCGCCCGAGACCTCACCGCTGTTCGGACATTGTCTTGCGCATCAGATCATGGAGGTATTGACCGAAGTACCCGGTGATGTCCTTGAAATTGGTGCGGGCAGTGGCGTGCTGGCACTGACACTGTTGCTGACTCTGCGAGAAGAGCAACAGCTGCCCGGTCGTTACCTGATTCTCGAGCCTTCGGCAGTGCTTCAGTCGCGGCAGGCTATTTTGCTGCGGCAGATATTGCCGGAAGATGTCTTCGAGCGCGTGTTATGGGTGTCGGCATTACCGGAGCAATTTGAAGGCGTGGTGATCGCCAACGAAGTGCTGGATGCCATGCCGGTGGAGCAGTTTCAACTGGATCCCACTACTGGCGAGATTACTCAAGTTTACGTGACCCTGAGCGACAAAGGACTCGTCACCGTCAACGATTCGCCGCAACCCGGACTGTTAGCTGCGGTAGAGCACATCAGGACCACGTCACAACTTGACTGGTCTCCGGGGTTTCGTTCGGAAGTAAATTTGCATATCACTGGCTGGATTGCCGCGTTGGGAGCCAGTCTGAAACGGGGACTCGTCTTGTTACTCGACTACGGCGCGCCGCGTGCAGAGCTCTACGGGCCGGCGCGGTATGAAGGAACGCTTCGCTGCTTCTACCGTCACCGGGTGCACGGTGATGCTCTGCTGTATCCCGGACTTCAGGATGTGACTGCCGATGTCGACTTTACTGCGATAGCCGAAGCCACAGTGCCAGCTGGACTTGATTTGCACGGGTACACCAGTCAGGCGGCATTTCTGCTGAACACCGGGCTGCTGGATTTTTCTGACAGCGCTGAACACATGAAAGAGGCTGACCGTTTGAAAGTGTCTCAGGAAATACAACGACTCACGTCACCCGAAGCCATGGGTGAGCGCTTTCAGGTCATGGGCTTGTCGCGTGGCCTCGATATCGAGTTGGCAGGTTTTGCAGGACCGGACTACACACGCAGATTGTAACTGTGGCTCGAATCAAACAACGATCAGCTCGGCAACACCGATAAACGCTATTTCGATACACACAGTACCCGTAGACCGGACCGACACTTGAGTCCAGTGGACGGGGCTGGCTTTTTGACGAACGACAACAGGCTGTTTGGAAGGCTACTACTTATATGACGATTGAACAGATCATCGTGCTTGCGATCGTGCAGGGACTTACCGAATTTCTGCCTGTGTCTTCATCAGGTCACCTGCTGTTGATTCCGGCACTGACGGGTTGGGAAGACCAGGGTATCGTCACCGATGTCATGGTGCATGTCGGCTCGCTGTTCGCGGTCATTGTGTATTTCTGGCGTGATTTTCTGTCGCTGCTGCGTGGCACATCAGAACTGGTGCGGGGCCGAATGACCGACAATGCGCGAATGGCGTTGTACATTGCTGTGGCAACGATACCGGCGCTGGCATTTGGTGCCTGGTTAAAGCTGTCGGGGCTCTACGAGTCTATTCGTGGTGTCGAGATTGTTGCGTGGAATGCCATTATTTTCGGTATTTTGTTGTACGTCGCTGATGTTGTTGGCAAACGCACCAAGGTGATGGAAGATATGAAAATGCCACCGGCCCTGATCATTGGCATTGCCCAGGCACTGGCGTTAATTCCGGGCACCAGCCGTTCTGGCGTTACCATGACGGCCGCTCGTTTTATGGGATTCGAGCGCGCAGAAGCGGCCCGATTCTCGTTTTTGCTTGGTATTCCGGCGATTGCAGCTGCCGGTGCGTTCACGGCGATAGAGGTCGCTCAACTCGGCGAGTCCATTCCCACTGATGCTTATCTTGCAGCTGTGTTGACGTTCTTTGCAGCGCTGGCCGCCATTACACTGTTAATGGCTATCGTCAAACGTTTCGGATTTTTTGTCTTTATGGTCTACCGCCTGTTATTGGCAGCCGTTCTGTTCGCAATGATTTACGGCTGGATACCCGGGTTTACGCTCACCGCCTGAGCCTCTGACCACACAGGGTGCGACCAGCCCAAGCCAGAGGCCCGTTTTATTGACCCGTGTCATTGACCCATATAATTGACCCGCATAATTGACCCGTGTCATTAGGCTGAGTCATTGAACCATGTCATGGGGCCTTGTCATAGCGCTTGGCAACCCTGTCCCAATTTAATCATGTGTGGCACCCGGGGTAAGCATCATCCCGGGGCGCAGCCCACCGATGGACAGCCCACGTGGGGTACGAACTCGTGGTGGATAAATCTCCGGGGTGGTTGACGCTTAAGGGTGTGGCACGTCGATCGTCATCGTCGCACCGCCGTCCTCATGCACAAGGTCATAACCCTTGAGTGTGATGACACGAACGGTACGGGGTATAGTCAGTGTCAGACTGCGTGTAAAGGGCTGTTCGTTCACGTGCGGGTGGAGCAGCTCGCGGGTGCCAAGTAGCGTGCCGGATTCGTCCAATACTTCCCATTGGTTGGCATAGTGTTCCCAGCCTGTGTCTTCATGCAGCAGTGCGACATTGACGCGAAAACGCTCCTCGCCCAGTGCCTCTATGCTCACATCGACGACGTCCACTTCATCCGCGACGACTGGACCTCCGTACACTAAGGCCAGTAGCGGGACGCAGGCGGTAATCAGGCTGGCTCGCACCAGTGCCTTTGTGTGTTTGATGAGTTGATTAAGCATCGATATTGCCTCCTTGATGGGACCGGTTTTCGATGGGACCGGTTTTCGATGGGACCGGTTTTCGATGGGACCGGCTTTCGTGGTCCCGGTCTGAGTGGTGTTGCCCGGTAACTGTTGTCTATTCGTGTTGCCGTAGCCGGTGGTTGTGGTTCGTGTTGCCCTGGTTCGTATTGCTTTGGTTCGTGTTGCTTTGGTTCGGGTGGTTGTAATATCCATAGTGCGCCGATATCGAATGAGTCGCACTGCGGTCGTCGCCCGGTGAACATCTGGCCCGGTTTAGGTGTTTGATGAGTGCGCAACTCAACAGACTGTCCGCTACGGGTGTTTATGTGATACCGGAACTTGTGTGATACTGACCGTCATCGGATGGTTCATCCGAGCCCGTCGACCCGTTTCGCCCCAAGCATCGCCTGGTTTGTGCCTGAGTGCAAAAGTTTACCCTCGATCTATGATGACTGACACAACAGAAAATTCTTCCGCCCGCCCGATATCGCCGATATTGCAGTTCATACTGCTGATCGTGCCGACCGTGATGACCGGATTTTTTATGGTCTACTCACTGACAGGTCTGATCCTCGAAGGGCGTGACAAATACAACTGGTCACTCGAAGCTGTGACTGTGTCGGTCAGGGTTGGTGTTGGGATCAGCCTATTCAGCCTGCTGGTGTTGGCTCTGGCCTGGTACCGAAAACTGCCCCGGACACACCTCCTCGTGCTGTCGGGTTGGACGCACCTGATCATCGCCATTGTGTTAACCATTGCGGTGTTTCTGATTGTATAGGGCGTCGGTGTTTAACTATTTGGCGATGACAACCGCTACAAGGGTAACGGCGTCGGCAGGGCGTCTGTGGACCGGTTGTACCAGCATTCCGGTCTGTAATGGTGGAGCAGTAGCGAGACGGTGTTTACTTCCGGAACCAGGACGGTTTATCAGTGACTCTATTATTACCTATGCTTCGCCATAATCTCATCTCGGCACCTCACCTCCAGTTAACGCGACTGTGGCTGTGGATTGGCTTGAGCATGATCTTCGCCATTGTCGCGCTGTCAGTGATGAATCCGCCGGTGGCCGTGAAACAGTTCTTACTGCACGACAAACTCCTGCATGCTCTGGCGTACGCCGGGCTCATGGGCTGGTTCGCTCAGATTTTTCATCATCGCACCACTCGGGTGTTATTGGTCATCGTGTTTGTCGCGATGGGCATTGGCGTTGAGTATCTGCAGGCGTTCAACCCACGACGTTTGTTCGATGTCTCCGACATGATTGCCAATGGCACCGGGGTGCTAATCGCATGGGCACTGGCGCACACATCTCTGGGGCACCTGCTGGCATGGTTTGAAAAACATGTACTCAGAGTTGGCTCAGCGCAACCACGGTAACGGCGACGCCACGTTACTTTCGCTGATACGCCTGCCTGCAATTTCCGCCAATCCGCTGCCAGCGGTTAAAAAAGAGAACCACCAGGTAGACCGGTACCAAGGGCTGCCGGAACTACTGCTGTCTCGTCCACTCTGAACAGATACACACGCACTGAGTACGGCGATAATGGCGGATTCATCCATGCAACAAAACCACCTTGATCTGCGGATTATTTCAGTAGCCTTCCTCAGGCTAATTCTGTGTGCGCTGGTTGGTCTGGTAGCGGCAGGTCAGGTCGCTGCGCAGTCTTCGTCGGAGTGGCCACTCACCAATTTTGACAAACGCAGTGTCGAGCTAAACGAGATCATGTCTGGCGGGCCACCCCGTGATGGCATACCGCCAATCGACATGCCCGAATTCCAGCCGCCGTCCAAGGCTGCCATGTGGCTGGGCGAAAACGAGCCGGTCATTTTGTTTTCACATAAAGATGATGTTCGGGCTTATCCGCTACAGATCATGACATACCACGAAATCGTTAATGACACCGTCGGCGACAGGGCAGTCGCAGTCACGTTTTGCCCGTTGTGTAACGCATCTATTGTGTTCGACAGCACGGTCGACGGTCAGGTGCTCGACTTCGGTACCACCGGCCGCCTGCGCATGAGTGATCTTGTGATGTAC
>CALDUO010000018.1 GCA_937923745.1 uncultured Granulosicoccaceae bacterium | reverse complement strand
GAGGTTCGCTTCCACTGCGCGATGTCAGCAACGCTTTTATCGAGCTGTGTATCTATCCATTCGACTTCTTTGTTGAGGAATTTGATCATACGGGTATGTGATCTTCCCAACGGAACCGTTGCTTTGTGGCTGCGGTTAAGTTCTTGAGTTCTTGCTTCCATGAGTTGACGTCTGCGAGAAAGGAGGTCGCGACTATGGCGTATTTCAGGTGATGGAACAGGCCTTGGCTGCGGTTTCATAACGGATTTGAGCTGCGCAATAATACGAGCATTAATTTTATCGGTTTTGCCAATACACCCTGTGCATTGGCAAACTAGCGTATTTTCATCGGTTGAACGATGACAGCTTTCGTTCAGCGAGCTCTATCGGCTAAATGTGCGTGGTTTACTGTATGTGTTGATGTTCAATGAAAATAGTATAATTTTTGTTAAAAATGCACGAAATATGATGTTTGAACAGGGATGAAGAAAGTGGTGTGTCTGGTTAATTTGTAGTCACAACAACCATCAATTAACTAAAGAGATATGCTATGAATAACGATAACTATGTTCAGCTCGAAGATCGAGAGGTGATGGCAGTATAAATACTAGTTTCGCAGACAGTTTAAAAGGTAGGGTCACACGCTTGGCGAGATATTGTCGTCGGTAAATCCAGTAGCTACGAATAACTCCAGCGTCATTGTTCTCGGGAAAAGGCTGACAATGGTAGCACCCAGCAGATTCAGGTCAATGTTGGTGACTCGCTGTGTCATCTATTGTTAATGAGTCAGGTTCGCGTAACCCTTACGTGTAAACCTCAAGCCTGTCATACCAGCCAACATCATCAAAAACAATAAGCCACTACTTCCACCAGATCCAGACCCCGTCGTAATAGCCGACGTGTCTAC
Organism: uncultured Granulosicoccaceae bacterium; assembly: GCA_937923745.1. Taxonomy (GTDB): domain Bacteria; phylum Pseudomonadota; class Gammaproteobacteria; order Granulosicoccales; family Granulosicoccaceae; genus CALDUO01. The sequence goes on along the minus strand of CALDUO010000018.1, from coordinate 48,000 downwards.
CGGTGCTGAAGTCGCTTCGTCTGTTGTGGTGGTATTTACTATATCAAACGGGTTGTCAGAGGTCTCGTTATTTGTGTCGCTCGGTTCTGTCGTCGCCGGTGTTTCAGTGACCGGTTCTGTAGTAAATGCTTCGTCGCTGTCGGTGACTTCGGCGTCTGGAGAATCGGTGATGATCGGGTTATCGTCATTGCCGTTATCCACTGTGTCGGTTGGAAGTACCGTAGCATCACTGGTGGCGGCGGCAACATTGAACGATACCGTATTGCTGTCATTCTCATTATTCGTGTCTATTTGATCACTTTGAACTGATGCCGTGATATTTGCGGTTCCTTCTTCATCGAACGACACATCAATAACACGGGACACACTGGCACCGGGAGACAGTTCTTCTATATCGCAAGTCAGTGTGCTGTCGTCGAGTGTGCAGCTGTCTGTTGTCTCCACGGTTAAAGCCTCTGATAGCTCGACGGTAAGGATGACGCCGGTGGCGACAGTGTCCGTTGATGCATTTGTGACGGTCAGTGTGGCGGTGGTGCTGCTGCCGACTTCGGTGGCTGCGGAGTTATCGTTTTGAGGGTTGTCGCTTGTTAGGTCGCTGGTCACCGTCACGCTCAGGTCGGTCAGTGTCTGAGGTTCTGTCGTGCCTTCGACCGCGTTAAGCTCTAACGATCCCCAGCGGCCCCGTGCGAATGCAAACGCTTCTCCTTCTGGTATTTGCCCGTTGGAGACGGCATTGCTTGAGACGGCGATCACGTCTCCTGTATTGATGGTGACGTTATTAAACGTATGTTGCACGGGTGTGTAGTCGACGGTAACCGATGGGTTGGTCACCGTATCGATGATGGTGTTGTTGATGCTTACCCGGTATTCACAGTCGCCGTCGAGTTCGCCAAGGGTATTAAGCGTCAGGTTGTAGGTGCCAGACTCTCCGGCAAAGGTGACGGTTGCGGTGGCGAATGCATCGCGATAGGCCTCTACTTCTGCGTTGATGGCCAGTACATTGCGGCTACCACCGGTATCGCGATAGTAAGGGATTGGTGAGGCGTTGATGTCCGGGAAATCGGTAATGGCTTCAAAGGTGTACGACTGTGCGTGGGCTGTCAGCGACAGTGCGGTCAGTATGGTGAAAGAGAACAACCGTTGGACAAGATTCATGGTGTCATTCTGCCGGAATAGTTGAACAGTTATCGACAGAATTTCAGTGATCCTTTAGACGGCGCGATTACGCGTATGGCATACAAAAGCAGCAGTCATGCCGTACAGAAATTACCGTACTTTGTGTGACGCAATTCTCGTCTTGGTGGGTTGTAGTTAATCTTCGTTGCTTGAGGATGGCTTGGGCCGGTTTGGACGGTCCTATCAGCACGGGTTATAGCGGTTGTTGGTGCTAAGATTAACCATTAACAGCCGTCGCTTGTTGATGCTTAGGAGTCCAGTAGCGCCTGCCCTAATTTACCGGCACCAAAACGCACCACATCATCGGTGGGTAATGAGGTGAGCGCTTCAATGTCTTTTAGTGACTGTATGGCACTCTGCTCATCTTCACGTGAGGTGTCTACGGCAATGCCAACAACTTTGGCTCGGGGTAAGCCACCGCAAGCGGATGAGACGTCTTCGTTGAGCTTGATAAATTCAGGTAGCGGCGGCAGTTTCAGGTCTTGTGATGTGCGCAGGTGATCAACACCGGTGCGGTGACACAGTATCATTCGGTTAACACAGCTGCCGCGCATAAGTGGCAGCGTCGCGGTGCTTGCCGGATGCGCAAGGGATCCTTGGCCCTCGATAAATATAATATCGTTGTCAGCTGCTTCCATAACTACGTGTTCAACAGCACCACAGGCAAGGTCAACCTTGTAGGCGTCTAACGGAATGCCGCGTCCGGTCACGGTAATTCCAATTTGGCCGGTGGCGACAAAGGCGCTTTTTATAGGTTGTTGTTGGGTCCAGTGATAGAGCTCGAGGCCTGCGGTCATTTTTCCGATGGCCATATCGGTACCAATCATCAACACCCGTTTGTTGGTTAACGTAGCTGCTCGTGCGGAGGCAATATCTGGGGTAAACGCAGGCTTTCTGACATCCCAAATCCATTGGGTCTCGGGGTTGATCAATTGCGCCGCCAATCGCTCGGCCAGAAGATCGTGCAGACCATTGATGATTGACATACCCTTTGACAGCGCTGTCTCCATGGGCGCATACCAGGAGTCGGGGATACGACCACCCGAGGGCGCAATACCAAGCAGCATGACGTCAGCGCCTCGTGCGGCTGCTTCTTCAACTGAGCCGACGATAGGAAACGGGTACGCGTGTGACGTTACTTCATTGATGTTCTTGCCGGCATGTACCGAGTCGATAATGCAGGTAATTTGCGCGCCGTTATAACGCATGACGCCGTAACCCATTTTACCGAAATCGCTGTGCAGGCTGTCTTCCATGTAGATAGCAAGCTTGTGTGATGATGTCAGCATGGGATCTGGCCTGTGTTCAGAAATTCGGCTTTCAGGGTTGCACCGTGACCTGGCACATCCAAGGGTACTATCACGCCGTCTACCAACGGTGCACCGCTTGCCGGATCGGGTGCCAGGTTGAGGTGCGAGTCGAGGTCTATATGGTTCAGTGCACCCGATACTGCAACACCGGCAGCAATCGATACCGATGATTCACCCATGCAGCCAATCATGGTTTTCAGGTTATGCTGTTTGGCCGCCCGAACAATAGCCAGCGCCCCCGTAATCCCCCCGCACTTCATAAGCTTCATGTTCACGCCGTCGATGCAGTGCGCCCATTTGCCGACATCGTCGCTGGAGCGGCAAGACTCATCAATAAAAATAGGCAGCGGTCGGTTTTTGTAGAGTTCGGGCAGTGCTTCTTCCATGCCTTCTGCCAGTGGTTGCTCTATGTAGTCTGCACCACGATCACTGATCCATTGCATCATGTGTATGGCCGACTCAACACTCCAACCTCCGTTGGCATCAACACGCAACTGCACGTCGTACGGTGCAACACTCTCGATGACCTGCTCGTACATGGCTTTGTCCGCATCAATCCCGTCGGGTGAGCCCAGTTTGATTTTGAGTGACCGGACACCGGTGCCGTCGAGTAACAGCGGGATGCGTTCACGCACGACCTCGGGTGGGTTGATACCAATGGTGACCGAGGTGGGAACAGCCGGTTTGTTAAACCCAAGGCATTGATATAAAGGCTGCTGCTGAACCTTGGCGCACCGGTCCCAGAGTGCGATGTCGAGTGCGGCTAACGCGCACGCCGGTAGTTGCTGCTCTTGTGCGAGTTGCCATGACTGTGCCGGGGTGAGGCCGGAGATATCGTTGTCAGTGATAAAGGTTTGAATGGCGCTGGCACCGGCTTCGGCGGTCGCTGCGCCCTCGGTGCTACCGGGTGCCATTTCGCCCAGGCCGGTGACGCCGTCGTGTTCGAGTGTAATGAACAGATTGTCTGATGCGGCATGAACACCGCGACTGATACGCAGCGGAAACCGTTTCCCCAGTCGGATACTTTGGTAGGTGAGGTTCATTAAACCGGCGGTGGGTCAGGCCAGATAACTGGTACTGGAAACGCCGCCACCTTCGCCGGTCCAGTCGGTGTGAAAACGCTCGCCTGCAGGTGCGTCGGTGCGTTCGTACGTATGGGCACCGAAATAGTCACGCTGCGCCTGCAGTAAGTTGGCCGGTAGTCGTTCGGTACGATAACCGTCGTAAAACGCCAGTGCCGAACTCATGGCTGGCACTGGTATGCCCGCACTCACAGCGGTAGCAACCACCTGACGCCAGCCAGGTTGTGACTGTGTCATTTTGTCGGAAAAGTAGCTATCGAGCAGCAGATTGTTTAGTGCGCTGTCTTTATCGTACGCCGCTTTAATGTCGTCGAGAAATACCGACCGTATGATGCAGCCCTCTCGCCACAACTGAGAAATAGCGCCGTAGTCAAGTGACCAGCTATTCTCTTCTGCAGCAGCTCGCAGCAACATAAAGCCCTGTGCATACGAAATAATTTTGGATGCCAACAAGGCCTGTCCCAAATGGTTAATCCACACTTGTCGTTCATCGAGTGACAAGGGCTCAGGGCCGGTTAATACTGTGGAAGCCTGGACACGCTCGTCTTTTAATGCAGATAACGCGCGTGCAAATACGGCCTCGCCAATCAGTGTCAGTGGTATACCCAAATTCAGTGAATTAATGGCTGTCCATTTGCCAGTGCCTTTTTGGCCTGCTTTATCCAGAATGTAGTCAAGCACATACTCGCCGTTTTCCTGATAACCCAGTATCTCTGCGGTAATTTCAATCAGATAGCTTTCAAGGTCGCCGGTGTTCCACTCGGCAAAGGCGGCTTGCATTTCGTCGTTAGACATACCGAGTACCGACTTCATGAAGTGGTAGGCCTCGGTGATCAGTTGCATGTCGCCGTACTCAATGCCGTTGTGCACCATTTTAACAAAATGGCCGGCACCGTCTTCTCCGACCCATTCGCAGCAAGGTGTGCCGTCATTGGTTTTGGCGGCTATGGCCTGGAGGATGGGTTTGACCAACGGCCATGCATCGGGATTGCCACCGGGCATGATGGAAGGACCGTTGCGTGCGCCTTCTTCCCCTCCCGAGACACCGGCACCCACGAATAACAGGTTGTGATCGTTGAGCCATGCCGTGCGACGAATAGAGTCGTCAAAGTTGGAGTTGCCGCCATCGATAATAACGTCGCCGGGAGACAGTAGCGGTATCAGTGATTCGATGGTGGCATCGACGGCGTTACCGGCGCGCACCATCAACATGATTTTGCGTGGAACAGACAGGGAGTCAACAAGCTCTTCGAGTGTTTCGGCACCTACAATGTTGGTGTTGGCTGCAGAGCCTTTGAGGAAGGCTTCTAGTTTTGATGTGGTGCGGTTGTAGGCTGTGACTCTGAACCCGTTGTCGTTCATGTTCAGAATGAGATTTTGTCCCATCACTGCAAGTCCGATTAATGCAATGTCACTTTTATCTGTCATGTACCGCTGTCCTTCAATAACTTAAGATGAGTCAAACCCTGTATGTAGCGGCCAGAGTGTAGCCGCTGGCGTGTGGGGCTTGTCGTTACATATAATATTCGGTAAGCAGGCGCTTACCGGCAAAGTAGGCTGCGAGGTTGTCGGTGACGACCCGTCCCATTGCCTGTCGTGTTTCTACTGTACCACTGGCATGATGTGGTTGCATGACAACCTGAGGCATGGCGCAAAGCGCAGCCGGTATCTTGGGTTCTTCAGCGAACACATCGAGACCCGCACCTTTAATTGTGCCCTTTTCCAGTGCTTCAATCAGTGCCGGTTCGTCAACCAGACTGCCGCGCGAGACGTTAATCAGGTATCCGTTTGACCCCAATGCGCTGAGCACTTCGGCATTAATAATGTGCTGGGTAGAGGGTGATGCAGATGCGGCTATGACGAGATAATCGACCTCATGTGCCATTTCAAGCAGATCGCTGTAATAACGATAACTGGCGTCAGAGCGCTTGTTTCTGTTGCAATAACTGACATCCATATCGAAGGCCGTTAACCGGTTGGCAAGGCGAAGCCCAATGCTTCCCATACCAAAAATACCGGCACGTTTACCGGTCATGCGTGTGGTCAGTGGCATTGCTCCCTGTGCGGCCCATTGACCGGTTCTGGCGTGTGCATCGCCGGTGATCATTTGTCTGGATGCCGCGAGCATCAACGCCACGCCCATATCGGCGACATCATCGCTAAGCACGTCAGGAGTGTTGGTTACTTTGATGTTGCGGGCTTTGCAATAATCGAGTGCCACCGCGTCAACACCCACCCCAAATACCGTCACCACTTCGACGTGTGGCAGTTGTGACAGAACCGCTTCCGAGACGCCGGTTCCGCCGTCAGTGACAACGGCTTTCAGGGAGCCAGCCAGTGAAGCCACCAGTGCGTCCGGGTCATCGGCGGTGTAATAACGATGCACAGTATAATGGTGGTCGAGTTCTTCCATGACAGTCTCCATCAAAGGGCCCATCAATAATACGGTTTCAGTCATGTCGGTTTTTAAGTGGGTTATAAAGGGTTACGAGGACAGCTGCGGTATCAGTGCGTCAGCTGCAAGCTTTGCAATGTCCTCTGGCGAATGGCTCACACTGATGACCACGACATTGCGCTCTTCGGTGGGCTCTTCGAGTGCATCAAACTGACTTTGCAGCAGCACTTCTGGCATGAAGTGACCGGTTCTGGCGGTCATTCGGTTCAGTATGGTCTCGTAGTCGCCCTGGAGGTACACAAACCAGCAGTTTCTGTCGCCTCTGCCAAGTATATCGCGGTACTGTTTTTTCAGGGCAGAGCAGGCAATAACACAACCCCGGTTTTTATTGCCACCAGCCGCCAGGGCCATTGCCCGTGTTTTTACCATGCCTAACCACGGTAGCCGGTCCTGGTCGGTCAGCGGAATACCCCGGGACATTTTTTTGATGTTGGGTTCAGGGTGTAGCGCATCGGCCTCGCACAGAGCCATGGAAAGATGCTCTGCGAGCAGTTGCGCCACCGTTGATTTGCCGCAGCCGCTCACGCCCATCACGTAGATCAGCGGATCCTGGTCTTGAGGTGAGTCTGAATAGGGGCCTTGCGATGAACGGGTGTTATCGAATTGGCGCGTATCAGGAGTATCAGTGGGCGGGATATCTGAAGGGTCTGACTCTCGTGTCATACGAACCAAGGTGCTCTTGTCACAGTGCGTTTCCTGAAATGGCCCCCGAAATACACCTCGAAATACTCCCTGAAATGCCTCCTGAGATACCCTCGGAAACGCCTTGTAACAAGCTTCCTGCCAACGCTTGGCGCAGAAGCTTTTACAGCGATGGGATTTAGGGCAGATCTTTAGCGGGCACGTTGGCCAGATGTGCGGTGCCGGGGCCGTGAAATTCATTGATAATGGTAACGCTAACCGCCTCTTCACACAACCGTGATCAAGCCTTGGGCTGGCCTGCAGTGCGGCGTTCGTCGGGTGTAACCGGTAATCGCGCTTGGTGTAAACTGAGGTTGGCGACACTGCGCCGTGACTGAGGAAAACCATGTTCGGAGAAATTGAAGGCACCGGGTTTGTGACCCTTCACCCTGATTTTAATGCGTGTTTTGTGGGTCATGCGAGGGTAGAGAGGCTGTGGACCGGCGCCCGTTGGTCTGAAGGTCCGGCTTGGTTTGCGGCCGGGCGTTACCTGGTCTGGTCCGATATTCCCGAGAACCGGATGCTGCGGTGGGACGAGACTTCCAACACAGTGTCAGTATTCCGGCAGCCGTCAGATAACAGCAACGGCAACACCGTCGACCCGCAGGGCAGGCTGGTTTCGTGCGAACACCTAACCCGCCGTATCACGCGCACCGAGGTCGATGGCTCCATCACCGTGCTCGCTGACAGTTTTGACGGTCGTCGTTTAAATTCACCCAACGATGTTGTGGTCAAATCTGATGGCTCGGTCTGGTTCTCCGATCCTGACTACGGCATTCTCACCGACTACGAAGGTGTCATGGCCGACCCCGAGCAGGATGGCTGTCACGTTTACCGCATCGGCGTCGACGGGCACATCACCCGGGTTAACGCCCCATTCAGCAAACCCAACGGTCTTGCATTCTCGGTCGACGAAAAAACGCTGTATGTGTCTGATACGGGTATCACCCATGCCCCCGACGGCCCAAAACATATTCGGGCACTGACGCTCGACGCGTCAGGCGAGACTGTCACTGATGACGCTGTGTTTGCAGAATGCACCGCCGGGTTGTTCGACGGGTTTCGGGTGGACACTCAGGATCGCGTTTGGGTCAGCGCCGGCGACGGTGTTCACTGTTACAGCCCTGATGGCGTTTTGCTGGGCAAAGTGTTGATACCCGAAGCGGTAGCGAACCTCACATTTGGCGGCAGCAAACGAAACCGTCTCTTTATTTGCGGTACCACATCACTCTATTCGGTCTATGTGACCGCTATTGGTGCTGCGGTCGGGTAGTTGCTCTCCTAATCCGGCAATTTATCCCCATATTTCGTATGATTAGCGTGTGCCGGTAGATGCACACGCTTAGGGGGTATTCTCATTTTTCTGTCAGGTCTCGGTAGTTCGGTCAAGAATCATGCACTGGTAGCGGCAGGGGTGTCTGTACTGCTGTTGCTGGTTTTTTTCTGGTGGTTTCAGGGCGATCTCCTGCTTACTTTGGGCTATGGTGTTCTGGGTCTGTTGGCAACTCTGACCGTGCCGTTGGTGTATCGGTTTGCAGGTTTCACCCAGGCCGACGAGCTTGAATGGCTGGAAAATCGCGAAGCGCAGGAACACACCGATTTGCAAGAGCGCCTGCGCGCAACCCGAACCCGGCTGGCCGATCTCGATATCGATGAAGGTGTCCGCCAAGCCGATATGCTCAGCGGCATTTTGAACGATTACCATTCGGTCGTCGAAACCCGCTTCTTGGGAAAAAAACACAGCCCGCTTGCGTATCTTGCGGCGGCAAGATCGGTGCAAAAGCATGCGGTGCAAAATCTGACCGACGTTGTGGCAGTTGGACACAGCCTGTCAACCATACGCAAGAACGATGCGTTGGGAGACTCTGCCAGGCTCGCCAACCAGGCCGAGCTCGACGACAGCCAGAGCGAGCGCATGGAGTCGCTGCTTGAAGAGAACCGTAAACTGTTTGATGCACTGACCGACACGGCAGTGGAAGTTGCCAACATCAAGTCGTTCAGCCGTTACGAAAGAATCGACACGCTGTCCCGTCTCGTGTCTCTGGCCGAAATAGCCAACAACTCAGGACACTCAGTATGACCCTAAAAATACCGCACGTTGTGTTTGCGCTGGTGAGCGTTTTGATGTTGGCTGCCTGTGACAGAACGGTAGACTCTCTCGAAGAAGCCAATACCCGGATTCAAACGCTGGTCGATGAGCAGGTAAAACCTGGCTACGTCGAGAATCAGTATCGCGCCAACATCCAGCTGACCAAAACCAATTTACTGTCATTACTGCCCGACCTTGAGGAGTACCCGATCACACTGGGTGATCGTGATACCAATAACCGTGAGGTCGCCGAGATCTTTACGTCGTCCGAAAAAGCGGGCAACGGACGTGACGGCTTTTATTTGGAACTGGCCGATGCATTTAATCAGCAGGGTTTTAAACTGGGTAACGGTAAAACAGCATCTATCGCTATTCGTAAAATGGCATCAGGGCTTGGGGCACAATTTATTCTATCGGGTCGTTATGTGCCGGATGCGTTCTCACCCAGTAACGAGCTGTGGATACAGATGCTGTCATCAAACGGTATCCCGATGACGCCCATCGCTGAAGTCACTGCACCCAACACGGCTGGCATTATTGTCAAGAAAAGTAAGATCGATGAAATTACCACTGACGGAAAGCTCGACATAGCAAGGCTACTCACCAACGTCAGTAATGGCAGCTTTGCCATGGGCTATACCAATCCGTATCAGTCGAGCACGGGCCTGAACTTTCTGTTGACGATTCTAAATTCGTTTGCAGAAGGTGATGAGGCAGAAATGCTGTCTCCCGATGTAGCCAGTGCGTTTGAGGCCTTTCAGGCCGGGGTGCCGTTCGTTGCGCAAACCACACTGCAAATGCGCGATGCCGCACAAGGTAGTGGTGTACTTGATGCGATGGTCATGGAGCACCAGTCGTGGGTGAACGTAACCGGTATGAACGACTACGAATTTATACCGTTTGGTGTGCGACATGACAGCCCGTTGTATGCCACACCGGAAGCCAATGAAGCTGAACGTGAAGTGCTTGGATTATTTGCCGAGTTTATAAAAAGCCAACAGGCTGCGTCTGCCAACTTCGGGTTTGGCCGCAATTTGGACTACCAGAACGCCTACTCACTCGACGACGGTTCTATAATCGGTCAGGCGCAAAAGCTCTGGAAACTCAAGAAAACCGGCGGTCGCCCGGTTGCTGCGGTGTTTGTTGCTGATGTGTCCGGATCTATGGAAGGCCCCCGTATTCGAAATTTACAAAAAGCGCTGATCGAATCTGCCGATCTCATTAATGCGACCAATGCGATTGGGCTGGTCACCTACAGCGACCGTGTTAATGTTGACTTGTATGTGCGACCCTTCAATGTTCAGCAAAAAGCACTTTTCACCGGTGCGGTCGAGCGATTGACGACCGGCGGAAAAACAGCCACCAACGATGCGGTATTGGTCGCTGCCAACCAGCTCGTTGAGTTTGGACAACAAAACCCTGACCATAAACTGGTCATTTTCCTGTTGTCCGATGGCGAGACCAACAAGGGCATAGAATTTAGCGGTGTGCGTGATGCACTGGAGTGGTCGGGCATTCCCATACACTCCATCGCCTACGAACTCAGCTCGCCACACCTGAAAGAGCTGGCCGGTTTGGCTGAAGGTGCCTATATCGAATCAAGTGCCGGATCAGCCTCATACCGTATCGGTAACTTGCTTAACTCCGAGATGTAGTTGCAAGCCATGAAAACCGTCAAAGTGTTTTTGTTGTTTGTTGTTCTGCATCTGGTCGGATGGGTGGGCGCGCATGTCTACAAATCAGCCAATCCCGATGCGGTATTGGTCGTGGTGGATACCTCGTTCTCAATGAAACCACAGTTTGTCGATATGCAGCGATGGATAGAAGACTTTGCGGCCGACCGGCGTTATCAAACGGTGTTGGTGGGCTCTGATAAGGCCATGTTGGGTGAGTTTTCGTCGTTAAAATCTACCGAGACCATTTTCAGAACCGCGTTTGGCAGACTCTCGGCTGATCAGTTAAAGCGTTACGATGGCACTGACGTCGCTCAACGAATATTACTGTCCGATGGTTCTGTGTTGCCCGCTGGCTGGGACCTGGTAGAGTTTAATTAATCGTTGTCTCGGCAACCTGCGCCAATGGCTTTGTTATTGAGCATCGAAAGTTGATGACCAACAGAAACAGTAGAGCGGGTTTGAGAACGCCCCGTGTTACGTGTATCAGAACAGAAAAACCAAAATTATGAGTAGCGACACGAAAACCGAGCATGATTTAGCAGATCACGAATTAACAGATTCAGGACTGGCAGGTCATGGATTTGTCCGGGTCAGTGCTGCAGTGCCGAAAGTGAGTGTGGGTGATCCGGTTGCCAACACGACTGAAATGCTCAGTATGCTGAATGACATGACAGACGCCGATGTGGTGGTCTTTCCGGAGCTTGGCGTCTCTGCCTATTCGTGTGGCGACCTTTTCCACCAGTCACAGTTGCTGTCGCAAACACTGGCCCAAATTGACCGGCTGGCCAAAGAGATGCCACGCGCCGAGCAGGTCATTATGGTCGGAGCACCCATCGCGGTAGGTAACGCACTTTATAATTGCGCGGTGGTCATTAATAACCACGCCATTGTGGGTATCGTTCCAAAACAGTTTCTGCCAAATTACAAAGAGTTCTATGAAGCGCGCTGGTTTGCCCCCGGCGACGAAGACCTTCCGGCTGCTATTACGGTGAACGGATCTTCAGTGCCATTTGGTACCGGCTTATTGTTTACCTCAGCGACTGCGGTGACGGGTTGTGATGTTGTGTTATTTGCAGAAATTTGCGAAGCGATCTGGATGCCGATTCCGCCGTCGAGTCGTGCAGCCATTGCCGGTGCCAATATTATCTGTAATTTGTCGGCGTCGAATGAGACCGTGGGTAAGGCAGACTACCGTCGTAACCTCGTGACAGGGCAGTCGGGTCGTTGCTCGGCAGCGTATGTTTATTCCAGCAGTGGCCCGACCGAGAGCACCAATGATGTTGTCTTTGGCGGACACGCCATTATCGCTGAAGCCGGTGGCATATTGGTGGAGTCAACGCGTGTGGGTGACAGCTTCGAGACGGAACGTGGCTCCTACTTTATCACCACCGATGTAGATGTTGAGCGTCTGCAGTCTGACCGTCGGGTCACCACCACGTTTAACGAGCAGAAGCGTTATATCAATCGTGACGAGTATCGTCATATCGCTATCACTCTGAACAATCGCAACACAGCCCTCAAGCGTCAGGTGGATGCGATGCCGTTTGTACCAAAAGACCAGTCATCACTCGATCAGCGCTGTTCAGAGGTGTTCGGAATTCAGACGGCGTCTTTGGCAAAACGTTTGGAGTGTCTGGGTCCGAAACCACAGTTGACGATTGGTATTTCCGGTGGGCTTGATTCGACGTTAGCGTTGCTGGTAGCCACACGCACCTGCGATATGCTGGGGTTGCCGCGTTCTGTGATTCGAGGTGTGACCATGCCCGGGTTTGGCACCACCGACCATACGTTAAAAAATGCGCGGGAACTCATGGACTATTTAGGTGTAACAGTCACCGAAATCGATATTCGCGAAGCGGTGTTGCTCGAATTCAAAGAGCTGTCGGTTGCGATGGGGTACAAAGCCTTTGGTCAGGTAACACTCACCGATGATATGGATGTTAAAACCTTTGTAGAGCTTATCTCCAAGGTGCCTGTAGCAGAGCTTCAGGATCTGGTATTTGAAAATGCGCAGGCCAGACGTCGCACCGAGCTACTGATGAACATGGGTTTTGTACTTGGTACAGGAGATATGTCGGAGATGTGGTTGGGGTGGTGTACGTACAACGCCGATCATCAAAGCATGTACAACGTGAATTGTTCGGTGCCCAAAACGCTGGTTAAGTTTTTGGTGCGCTATATTGCGAATACACAATTTAAATCACCGGTGCGCGAAACCCTGTTGTCAGTGGCAGACACCGAAATATCACCCGAGCTATTGCCGCCCGACGAAAACGGTAATATTGCCCAGAGCACCGAAGATACTGTGGGTCCCTATGAGATACACGACTTTTTTATGTATCACTTTATGCGGTTTGGTTTTTCACCCGAAAAAATTCTGTATCTGGCCTCTTTTGCTGAAGGATGGTCGACGGACTATACCGAGGAGACGCTCAGGCACTGGTTACGCGTGAACATCAAGCGAGCTTTTGCACAGCAGTACAAACGTGATGACGTGCCCAATGGTCCGAAGGTTGGATCGGTCAGCCTGTCGCCCCGCGGCGACTGGCGTATGCCGAGTGACGCATCGGCCAGTGCGTGGGTGTCTTCGTTATAGGCATTGTGATAACAACTGTTGTTACAAAAAAGTGTACCGAGTGGTGTCCCGCCACGACAATCCGGCCAGCAGACGCTTTGCGAATTTAATGGCAAAGACGCACAGATTGGCCCCAACTTGGCCGCAGTTTCACCACACATTGGCAACAGGTAGACGAGAAAGACATGAACCAACATTTGGTTAATCGAGCCATGCTGGTGGTGGTGTTGATAGTAATATCGGCGCTATTTTTTACCATCATAAAATCCTTTTTGTCGGCTATTTTTTTGGCAGCGCTTTTTGCTGCGTTGTTTTACCCGCTCTACGAGCGAGTTTTACGGTTTACCGGTGATCGTGAGAGCATCAGTTCACTGCTGACACTGTTTATTATTGTGTTGTTTGTGTTTGTCCCGTTCGGACTCATACTGACCAGTGTGGTATCACAGGCCGTAGAGGTGGCCAATGCGGCAAGGCCGTTTGTGCAACAGCAGTTGGCAGAGCCGGGCATGATCACTGAGCGACTGCAGTCGCTTCCGTTCTACGACAAACTTGAACCCTACAAGAATTTTCTGGTAACACAGTTGGGCGAGACTGTTGGCAGCTTGAGCCGACTGACCGTCGATCTTGTGCAGTCGGCAACGCTCGGTACTGTCAATGCATTATTGATGGGGTTTGTGGTGCTGTACACCATGTTCTTTTTGTTTGTCGATGGCGATAAGCTCTTGTACTACGTGCTGTATTACTTGCCACTGAGTGACGAGGAAGAGAGTCTGCTGTTGGAACGGTTTACCTCGGTGACCAAAGCAACTCTGCGCGGAACCGCTGTGATTGGTGTGTTGCAAGGTATCTTAAACGGCCTTGCGTTTGCGGTGGTGGGCATTCCGAGTGCGTTGTTTTGGGGTGTGGCCATGGTATTTTTGTCGGTAGTGCCGGGTATCGGTACTGCACTGGTGTGGATACCTGCCGTGATTTTCCTGATTGTCAGTGGCGAAATCATTACCGGTATCGGTCTGGCACTGTTTTGTGCGTTGGTTGTTGGCAGTATCGACAACGTGCTCAGGCCCAAGCTGGTCGGTGACGAAACCCAATTGCATGAGCTGATGATCTTCTTTAGCACGTTAGGTGGTCTTATCGTCTTTGGCTTTTGGGGTTTTGTTATCGGCCCCATCATCGCGGCGTTGTTCGTGACTGTTTGGGGGCTCTACGGGTATGAATTTCGGGAGTGGTTGCCAACAACGGCATTTACGCCTCGTAAAGGCCCCATTGATCTGCACAGTAAATTCGAGATTGATGAGGAAAAAATAGCAGCTGAATACGAAGAGCTGGAAGCGAAACGCGAAAGCCGTGATGCTGATCTGGCCGCCAATCAAAGTGACAACCATGAAAAAAGCACCACAGTCAATGACGATCAACCACATCGAACCTAGCCTGCTTTATTCAAGAGGGAGAGGGCAGTGTTAGTGCTTCGATTTCAGCCTCGTCCACAGTTTTACTCAAAGCCCTGTCCATGCGTTGTCCAGAGTGCTGGCCAGAGTGGTGGCCAGAGTGGTGGCCAGAGTGCTCACCAGAGTGCTGGTCAGTGACAACGACCCTGTCACGACAACTGGTTGACTTAATCCGGCAGAAAACGGTGTCGGTAGCTGACCGACAGCATGCTTCTTTGTTTGTGCTAGACGCCTTGGCCTGCGCATACGCCGGCAGTGCCACCTCAGTGGGTCAAACACTCATACAGTGGGCGCGAAAGCAGCCGTTGAACACACGCACGACGGCCTTTCTGGCTGGCGCGTTGACACATATTACCGAAACAGATGATTTGCATCGCGCGTCGGTCACGCACCCCGGTTGTATTGTGGTACCGGCGGTACTTACACAAGCGATGCAGCGCGAGTATGCCGGTTCGGGTTTGCTGGACGCCACGTTGCAGGGCTTTGAGGTGATGTGCCGCGTGGGTAATGCCGTAGGGCCTGAGCACTACAAGGTCTGGCACAACACGGCAACCTGTGGGCCATTTGGCGCTGCAATGGCGGTGGGTGCTTTACTTGAACTGTCTGACACGCAAATTGTGAATGCACTGGGTAATGCAGGAACGCAGTCGTCCGGGTTATGGCAGTTTCTCAATACCGGTGCCATGAGTAAACACCTGCACGCCGGACGAGCCAGTGAATCCGGTTTGTTGTCTGCTGAACTGGCACATAGTGATTTCACTGGCTCTCCCGATATTCTGGAGGGCGCGCAGGGGTTCTTTCAGGGGTTGTGCCCTGACCCCGATATCAGTCAGGTGCTGTGCAATCCAAATGCGCCATGGCAGCTTGTACAGACATCGATTAAACCTTGGCCCTGTTGTCGGCACACGCATCCGGCCATTGATGCCGCGTTATCGATACAGACACAATTGGGTAACCGGGTAGTGGAGCATGCCGAGGTAACGACCTATCGGGCGGCGTTGGATATCTGTGATCGTGTTGCACCCGACAACGACTATCAGGCGCGGTTTTCTTTGCAACATTGTGTGGCGGCAGCCTTAAGTGATGGTGAGGTTACGCTACAGTCTTTCGATGAGGGCGCGCGGACACGGCATGCGTCACAGGCGCAAAGGGTCACGGTGAATTGCGACAACCCGTATCGTGATGCGTATCCCGGTGCTTGGGGTGCCAGTGTACGGGTGATAACCACCGAGGGCGATACGCTGGAAGAGCTGCGTACCGACTGCAAGGGTGATCCTGAATTGCCGCTCACCAATGATGAGATGACGGCCAAAGCCGTTATGCTCATGGAGTATGGTGGGCTAGAGCACGGTGCGGCGCAGGCAGTTTGTCAGCAAGTGTTGTCGTTGCCCAGCAGCCAACAGGCTCCGCCATTGATGCAGCATTTTATGGCGCACTGTTTGAAATAACACAGGTTGCAATAACACTGTTTGAATTAACCATGTTTGAATCAACACAGGCGTTTGTGAAACCAACAGGGGCTCCTGTAAAAACACCACTGGCGCTTGGCGTGACGATAACAGCAGCGATCATATAACCTATATAATGTTCGCCGGTTTTTTAACCTACTGCGTAACGTCAGAAAACAGGTGCAGCAGATCGTCGGAGGTGAGCTTTTTGAAAGGGTCTGCGGTTGATGACTGATCAAATGTGTTGTCGGCGAGCTGCTGTTTTTTTGCTTGCAACGCCATTATCTTTTCTTCAACGGTATTTTTTGCCACCAACTTGTACACAAACACAGGTTTGGTCTGTCCAATGCGGTGCGCGCGATCACTGGCTTGGTTTTCAACCGCCGGATTCCACCACGGATCGTAGTGTATGACAGTATCGGCCGCGGTTAAGTTGAGGCCGGTGCCGCCAGCTTTTAGGCTAATTAAAAACAACGGTACATCACCATTCTGAAATTGCTCAATGGCAACCTGTCGTTGTTTCATTGGCGTTTTGCCGGTGAGTAATACAAACGGAATATTCAGTTGCTTTAGCCGTGAAATAATCAGATCCAGCATTTGGGTGAACTGCGAAAACAACAGGATCTTGCGGTTCTCGCTAATCAGTTCTTCAATCATTTCAATCAGCAAGTCGGTTTTGGTGGACTCCATGACCTGCCTTGCGTTGTCGAGGTTTACCAGTTGCGGGTGGCAGCAGGTTTGGCGCAGTTTTAACAGCGCATCCAGAATTTCGATATGGCTGCGGTTAACGCCTTTTTGATTGATCAGGTCTCTCACGTGCTTTTCCATACTTAATCGTATGGATTCATACAGTTGTGTTTGTCGTGGTCCCAGTTCTACTTCACGCACAATTTCTGTTTTTGGCGGCAGTTCGCTGGCTACATCTTCTTTGAGACGGCGCAACAGAAACACAGAGATCATGCGGTTGAGTCGTTGTTGTTTTTCGTGGTCGCCGTGCTTTTCAATGGGTGTTCTGAACAATCGCTTGAATTGCTGGCGATTACCCAGAAAACCCGGCATCAGAAAGTCGTACAGTGACCAGAGTTCACCCAGATGATTTTCAAGTGGTGTACCGGTCAGGCAAAGCCTGCGCGGTATTTCAAGAGACCGGGCGGCTTGCGCCACCTTGGCTTTCGGGTTTTTGATCATCTGTGCTTCATCGAGCACCAGCAGACCAAAGTTATTCTGCTGAATCATATCGATATCACGAAGCATTAACTGATAACTGGTAATGACGATATTGTAGTTAGCGATAGTGTTGAAGTGTTCGTGCCGCTCGCCACCGTGCAAGACCAGTGTATTTAATGACGGCGTAAAACGATTGGCTTCATTCATCCAGTTACCCAACACACTGGTGGGTGCAATGACGAGCACAGGCTCGGTCAGCCAACCGGTCTCTACACCACGCATGATGTGGGCAAGTGCCTGCAGGGTTTTACCCAAACCCATGTCATCTGCCAGCACACCGTTAAAGCCATAGCGGTGCAGAAAATCGAGCCAGGAAATTCCCTGTAGCTGATAGTCTCTGAGCTCGGCCTTCAGTCCTTTGGGCGGTTCGACCAGGTCTATCTTGTCGATATTGCCAAGATCTTCCCCAAGTTGTCTGATGCCATCGTCGCCGCCCCAGGACAAATGAATATCGTTGCCACCAAAATTGGCGTCGAGTTCGTTAACCACGGAAGCGCGTTGTCTGGGTAGCTGTATGCTGTTGGCATCGCCGGTGTTGTTGTACATCTCAAGCAGCACTTGCACCACTGGTTCTATGATCGACGGTGGTACCTGCAACCAGCGGCCACTGGTCGCTTTGACCATCAGCGGCATATCACTCGACCCTTGTGACAGCCAGGTATTGACCAATGGCAGCAACGGATACGACTCGCCACCATCGGTTATGCTCAACGCAAGATCAAACCAACCTTCGGCGCTGTCTTCAACCTGTGCATCAATGGAGTCAGCCATATCAAATGACAAATTAAACGACTCTTGCCGTTGTACTTCCCAACCTGCTTCTTCAAACACCGGCAGGCGTTCGAGAAACTGATGCCATACCGCTGCCATTTTCTCAGGGACATCGGGTTGTGGCATACGGTCGGCAGAGGTGAACTGCCCGGAATTCCAACGATCAGCTGGCGTAAACCCGGCGCTTTGCTGATTAAAAAATACCAGATGGTTTAATTCTTCAGCCAAATCGCGATGAATCAACACGGTTCTGCCAGTCGCACTTTGTTTTTCGGTGACGCTGGTGTCGTTACCATCGAACGGTAACTGATGTCCGTCGTACCGAAAATGCACACTGGCAAAGTATTCCGGGAAGTCGGCGTCGGGTTGCAGTGACCGCAGAACCAGTACCGGCTTGGGTTTATTGCGAATGGATTCAAACGATGACTGTACGGGTGCCGGAATGGCTGTCTCGGCCAGTTTAAGTTCAAAGAAGTTGGCGGTTTCCTGAGCCTGCGTTTGATTGAGCGGTGGCGCACTTAACAGGCCTTGCAGCATCTCGCCGGAGAGATCAGAGCCCACCATGCCACATTGTGCCAGCGTTGGATCGATATACCAGGCATCGTGACTCGGTATCAGTGTCCACCCGTCGGGCCAGTGCGTGTCAGGATCTGCCAGTACAGCGTCGAGTCGCCAGCGTTCATCTTCGGTTTTCCAGGCAAGATTGACGCGCCGTTCCGGCCCCAAGGACAAGGGTTGCTCACGTTTGGTTTGCCAATAACAGCGACCTGACGCGAGCAGCTTGTGCATCAGCGGGGTGGCGAGGTTGCCCTCGACCAGCACCGGGCCATAGCTGAGCCGGTCGCGTGCCGCTTGTGCAAGGTTGATGATTTCCTTGTCAATTGGTGTCATCCAGCGCGGGAACATCAGATCGGTTTGGTATCGGTACGGGAGTTCTTTGCCGAGTCCGCCCCGTTTTAACAAGCGTGATTTCAGGATAGTGACCTGAATACTGTGGGTGTCGTCATACCGGGTGACAGCGGAGAGTTCGTAGATCAGTAACTCGTCGCCAGGCAATACGCTGTTGTCGGAGCGCACTGCCTGGTGTGCGCTGATACGTTCAAGTTTGTTAAACCAGTTGTTGATGGCTAACTGGTTATCGCCTTGTTTGGCGGGTGTTGTTTTGCCAATGTTGCGCTCAAGCCACGACAACAGCACGGCGGCGACGTGTTTGCAGTTATAGCCTACCGGGCAGCTGCAGTTGCCGTCGATAAACGCCTCTTCGGCTTTGATGGTCTGTGTGTAGGGTAACGCACTGTTACCGGAAACTTTGGCGGTGAGTACGCCGGAATCTGCATCCCATGCCGTGTCCAAAACCATACCTTCTCGCAGGTAGGTGCGTCCCCGCGTCACGAATGTCTTGCCGCAGTTCTCGACAATATCGTTGTAGGTGATGCGAAGCAGTGGGTGCGATTTGTGTTGCATAACCGCCCATTATAACTGACCTTTGTGGTCAGGCGTTTAACGAATCGTAAATGGATTGGCCATGGGTTGATCTGACAGATTGATCCAGGTGGTTTTGGTGCGTGTGTAATCCAGCACTGACTCCAAACCCGCCTCGCGCCCGTACCCTGAGTGGTTATATCCGCCGAACGGTGCGATAGGTGAAATGGCGCGATAGGTGTTGATCCAGCAAATACCGGCGTGGATGCGGCGTGATACACGGTGTGCACGCGCAAGGTTTTGCGTAAAGACACCCGAGCCGAGACCAAATACCG
This sequence comes from uncultured Granulosicoccaceae bacterium, assembly GCA_937923745.1. Lineage (GTDB taxonomy): Bacteria > Pseudomonadota > Gammaproteobacteria > Granulosicoccales > Granulosicoccaceae > CALDUO01. Next base: position 28,308 of record CALDUO010000018.1, on the reverse strand, counting down.
TGTCATTGGCCATGTTGATGGCTTCTTCTTCGGTGGTGAAGCTGATCAGCGACATGACCGGGCCAAATAACTCAACGTTCAGTGTTTCGGTGTTCATGTCACGGCACTCGACGAGTGTGGGCGCAAAGAAATGACCCGAATCCTGTCCTTCGGGTTCGGTGCCACCAAAATGCACCACGGCTCCCTGTTCCCGTGCCTTATCGAGCGTCTTGTAAATGTTACCGACCTGTTCTCGGGTGCAGAGCGGGCCGACGTGTGTGTTGGCGTCGAGCGGATCGCCAATCACAATAGTGCGTGCAATAGCCTCGACACGTTTGATGAGCTCGTCTTTGACCGACTCGTGCACGATGACGCGACTGCCTGCAACACAGGACTGGCCGGATGCGCCGAAGTTGCCTGCAATGACAGCATTGGCCGTGCTTTCGAGATCAGCGTCTTCAAACACAACAATGGGTGATTTGCCACCGAGTTCCATTGTGGTGACCGCAAAGTTCTCAGCCGAATTACGAATGACGTGACGGGCGGTTTCCGGGCCACCGGTAAAGGCTATGCGGTCGACATCCGGGTGCGACGTGAGTGGTATTGCGCAGTTGTCAGCGTCTCCGGTGACTACTGAAATCACACCTTGCGGGAAACCCGCTTCGTCGCAGAGTCTGGCGAATTCGAGCATCGCACATGGCGCAAGCTCTGATGCTTTCAGAATGATGCTGCAACCAGCGGCAAGCGCGGGGCCCAATTTGGTGGCAGTTAAAAACATCTGGGCATTCCATGGCACCACTGCCACGACCACACCAATGGGTTCTCGTGTGGTGAACACGTGCATGTCGGGTTTGTCGATCGGTAGTGTGGCTCCCTCTATTTTGTCGGCCAGTCCCGCGAAGTATCGGTAATAGTCAGCCACATAACCCGACTGTGCCTGAGTTTCGGCGGCAAGCTTTCCGCTGTCGGTGGTTTCAAGTTCGCCCAGCCGGTTGGCGTTGGCGGCGACCAGTTCGGCCAATCGGTACAACAGGGCACCGCGTTTCGAGGCTGTCATGTCACGCCATTCGGGAGTATTCAGTGCGCGTCTGGCCGAGTGGACGGCTCGGTCAATATCGCCGCGATCGGCGCAAGCAAAGGTTGCCCATGCCTTGCCCGTGGCAGGGTTGATGGTTGACAGGGTTTGTCCACTACCGCCTTCGACGTGTTTTCCGTCTATGTACAGCGGGAAATGAGGCAGAGTCATGGCATTACCTTTTGATGACAGGGCAGACCCATAAAATCATGCAGGAGCACAGCAGAGAATACAAATGCCAGTGTGGCAGATTCGGGGTGTCCACACGGGTTGCCACGGCGGTTGCCGGGCGCAAACAAATGCGGGGTTCATGAGTGGCGTGAATGTCGGGTGTCCACGAAAGTGTGGGTTGTCCTCGGTAGTGCGCGAATGTCGGGTGTCCACCAATTGCAGGTTGGCTGTATTGGTACTTTCCGGTAAAGCCGAGCTGCTGCTGCAGTCGTGTGATTCGATTTTTTTTGTGACCTGCGGCATACGCTTGTGAGCAGTCGAATGATTAAAATTATTAATAATGGTCGTGGGTGACGACTGGTTTGTCGGATTTTGTGTGCTGCTTGACGCTCTGAAACCATTATTTACATTTTTGTCAGATGTGCGTTCGCATGCGAAAGTCAATGTCGTTATACTTAAGGCATGTTCCGCGATGGAACAGATAGTATGACAAGGTCCAACGCGCGGCGAGGCATCCCAAAAGCCACTTGAGCCGTTTATATAAAAAAACCATGAGGAATAGAATGAAGAACTCTCTGCTAAAGAAGGCATCACTGGGTGCTGCATTACTGCTTGGTTCGACTGGTGCAATGGCTGAATGCGGCGACATCCAAATTGCCGAATGGAACTGGGCATCAGGTGAGCTGATGGCTAATGTCGACAAAATTATTCTCGAAGCGGCTTATGGCTGCGACGTCGAACTGATTCCAGGCGCGACCACCACCACATTTGCTTCCATGAACGAAAAAGGCCAGCCCGATATCGCTGGTGAGCTCTGGATCAACGCTGTTCGCGAACCACTGAACGCTGCGTTTGACGCCGGTAGCTTGCACTCAGCCAACGGTAGTCCAATCACCGAGCTTGGCGAAGGCTGGTGGATTCCGCCTCACACCGCTGAAAAGCACCCTGAACTGAAAACTGTTCTCGACGTTCTGGAACGCCCAGACCTTTTCCCGGATGCTGAAGACCCATCAAAAGGCGCCTTCATTGGTTGTCCTGCGGGCTGGGGCTGTCAGTTAGCCAACGCAAACCTGTACCGTGCATTTGACATGGAAGCCAAAGGCTGGAAACTGGTTGATCCCGGTTCTGCAGCAGGTCTTGACGGTTCAATGACCAAAGCAATCGATCGTGAAGAAAACTGGTTTGGCTACTACTGGTCACCGACCGCAATGATCGGTAAACACAAAATGGTTAAGCTCGATTTCGGCGTACCGTTTGCTGGTGCTGATAACTGGGACGGTTGTGTTGCGAAAGCCGAACAGGATTGCGCTGATCCTCAGCCAACTGCTTGGACCGAGTCAGAAGTACACACCGTTGTCACTGACGAGTTCAAACAAAAAGCAGGTCCAGAAGTTATGGACTACCTCGCCAAGCGCGTTTTCCCAGGTAAAATCATGAACGAAATGCTTGTCTACATGGGTGATAACCAAGCCGGTGGCGAAGATGCAGCCATTGAATTCCTGGTCTCTCACTGGGACACATGGGGTGGTTGGTTAAGTGCTGATGCAGCCAAAAAGGTGCTTGCTGAAGTTAACTAAGCCTTAATCTGTTTGTTGTAACGCCTAAGCCTGTCTGTGTTGATCACTTTGTGATCAGCGCTGGCAGGCTTTTTTTGTTTCTGTATACAAGGTATCGCAATGGAATTTTTCACAGAATTTCCTGAGATGGAGCGTGGCGCTCTCAGAGATTTAAAAAAAACAATTGATCAAAACTTCCGAGAGTTTTCCCGTGAGTACGGTGAAAATATTGAGAATTTCTTTGATCCTCTATTATGGTTTCTGGCTTGGCTCCAAGACCTATTGGTCGCTGCCCCGTGGCCCCTTGTTATTCTGGTGATTGCGGGTCTTGCGTGGCTGGGTTCGCGTAGCGTTAAAGTGGTTGTTGGCACAATTTTGTCTTTTTTGGCCATTGGTTACTTTGGTATGTGGGAAGACACCATGGCGACACTGGCCATTATTTCCGTAGCCACGACGGTCTGCATTGCGCTGGGTATACCGCTCGGCATATTGATGGCACGGTCGGATCGGGCGCAGGCTCTTGTGACTCCGGTGCTTGATGTCATGCAGACCATTCCTGCCTTTGTTTACCTGATACCGGTGGTTATGTTGTTGGGTATTGGTAAGGTGCCTGGTCTGATTGCGGTATGCATATACGCCATTCCTCCAATTGTTCGACTAACGAATCTGGGTATTCGTCTGGTTGAGAAAGAAGCGCTTGAGGCTGCTGATGCTTTTGGTGCTAACTACAGTCAACGCCTGCTTGGTGTGCAGTTGCCTCTTGCGCTACCCAATATTTTCGCAGGTGTTAACCAAACCATCATGATGGCGTTATCTATGGTTGTTATCGCGTCAATGATTGGTGTAGCAGGGCTGGGTGTTCCTGTGCTTCGGTCTATTTCAAACCAGTATCTTGCGTTAGGTTTGATGAACGGTTTGGCGATTGTTGCGCTGGCTATAATTTTTGATCGTGTCTCACAGCAGTATGGTGAGCGTCTGCAGAAGCACAGAAAAGGTATCAATCATGACTGATATTAAAATCCGGATTGAAAACCTGTACAAAATATTTGGGCCCAAGCCCAAGTCAGTGCTCGCTGCCGTTCAGGATGGTATGTCCAAGACCGAGCTGCTCGAAAAGCATAATCATGTATTAGGGCTGAAAGACATAAACATCGATATTCCGGCGCGCGGAATTTCGGTCATCATGGGATTGTCCGGGTCAGGTAAATCAACGCTGATCCGGCACATCAACCGTTTGATCGAACCTACAGCCGGTAAGTTATTGGTCGATGACGACGACGTGCTGTCGATGTCAAAATCCGAGCTGATTCAGTTTCGGCGTCATAAAGCCTCCATGGTATTCCAGAAGTTCGGTTTGCACGTGCATCGCACCGTTGCCGAAAATGTAGCGTATGGCCTCGTGGTGCAGGGCACTGCAATGAACGAAGCAAAATCCCAGAGTCATAAGTGGCTTGAACGCGTGGGGCTGGCCGGGTTTGAAAACCATTATCCGTCGCAGCTTTCCGGGGGTATGCAGCAGCGTGTTGGTCTTGCTCGCGCTTTGGCGACTGATGCTGAAATACTGTTGATGGATGAAGCTTTTTCGGCACTCGATCCGTTAATCAGAACCGACATGCAAGATGTACTGCTGGATCTTCAGGAAGAGCTGCACAAGACCATTGTGTTTATTACCCACGATCTTGATGAAGCGCTGCGCATTGGCGATACCATCGCTATTTTGCGTGACGGTGCGGTGATTCAGCAGGGTGAGCCACAGCAGATCATCATGCACCCGGAAGACGACTACATCTTCGACTTTATCAAAGACATCAACCGTGGTCGTGTGATTAAGATCGGTACATTGATGGCAGCGCCGAACAACAATGTTGGCCCCGACATTGACAGAAACATGGTGCTTGAAGACGCACTGCAGCAGGTAGCGTCGTCGCCTACCCAGGAATGTAATGTGGTAGACAGCGTGGGTACGCGTATTGGCAGTATCTCGTTAACACAAATTGTTGCCGGACTGGCGCGACCGGATGTTGAGGCAACCCCCGACGCGCGGTATCGGTAGTTCGTTATCGGTAGTGACTTCCCGCCCGTCAGTGGCGGGAAGTGTGTCAGTCTAATGATAGACCGGCAAGCAACAGGGCTACCCGCAGGCAGCTCTGTTAACGTGTTGTAGACTTCAGCGCAATTAAAGATACAATTTCAAACAGCACCGAAGCTGCCACCATAGACGTGATGTTATTGGGGCTGTCTTTGGTTGGCATCAAACACACCACATCACCACCGATCACATTGCACCCCTGCATGGCATGCAACACTTGCATGACCTGATCCATCCTGAACCCATCGCAGCCTGCTTCAATATTGGACACACCTGGCGCAACTGTGGGGTCAAGGCAGTCGAGATCGAAGGTGATGTAGACCGGACGATCACCGAGTCTGTCACGAATAATACGAATAGACTCCTCGGCACCAATACGTTTGTAACGATCCATGGTGATCACGTCATAACCGAGATCGTAGCTTGGCTGAAGCCAGTCGAGGGTTCGGGTGTTACCACGAATACCAAATTGAACACTGTGGTGCGGGTCTATGTTGCCTTGAGTTGCGAGATAGGCTGCCCAGTGTGCGGCTGATTTTTTGGCACCCAGAAAATGATCGAGGTTGGCAAAGGCATCAGTGTGTGCGTCGAAGTGCAGTAATACTGCTTTCTCACCGTGGGTGAGTCTGGAGTCTGCGCCTGCAATAGCCTGTAATATGCCGCCGGTTATAGAGTGGTCGCCACCAATCGCGACCGGAGCAGTGCCTGCATCGGCAATAGGCTTAAAGAACGCCGAAATCGCCTCGATGCAGCGCTCATTGTTGTTGGCTTCGGGCAGGGGTACATCACCAAGATCGTGAATGGTGCAGGCAGACCAGGGATCGAGGGCGAACGCATTATGGACACGCCTTGCATTGGCAGAGACATGTCGAACGGCGCGTGGACCCAGGTGTTGGTCCCGTTCGGTGGTGCCGTTACCAGTGCTATGCGGTACACCAACCAGCGCAATATCGCATGCTGACGGATCAGGATTAAAGGGCGCCCGAAACAGCGTGGGTATACCCCACCAATAGAGCGCGTCCATGACAGACTGCTGGTCGTTCGTGGTGTCGGCTGACATTAACGGTCTCCGTTATATGGTTCAGTCAACCAACAACCGACCCTCCAGATAAGCCTGTGCACGTTCAGTTGTTGGTTGGGTAAAAAAAGCAGGTGCCTGTGTGTGCTCGATGAGTTGGCCCTGATGCATAAACAGAACATCATCGGCCAAGCGTTTGGCCTGTCCGATATCGTGTGTCACCATAATAATCTTGGTGCCGCTGTGATGCACGGCTTTGACAACCGTTTCAATACGTGCCATTGATGCAGGATCAAGGCTGGCGGTTGCTTCATCCAAAAACAATACGTCAGGCTCAAAGACCAGCGCTCTGGCGAGCGCCAGTCGTTGCTGTTCGCCACCGGATAACAGTCTGGCAGGTTGTTTGGCGAGATGGGTAAGGCCCGCCTTGTCCAGAATATCATCACGCTGTGACTTGATGGTTGCGCGATGACTGCCTGAAGCCAAAGCATTGTTGGATTGCCGGGCCGATTGTCGAAATAGCTGTAATGCAAAATCGATGTTGGCAGCTACAGAGCGTCTGAGCAGTACTGGTTTTTGAAAGACCATGGCCTGCTGCTGTCGCACCGTTGAATTTAACGGTTGATTCCCCCACGAAACTGATCCGGACGACGGTTCGATAAGACCGTGCAGCAATCGCAGTAACAAACTTTTACCGGCGCCGTTACTGCCCATCACGGCTGTGATATGAGGCGTATTCAGGGTGAAGCTGACAGCGTCTATCAGTGTTTTGCCACCACTGCGATAACTCAGCTGGTTAACATTTGCCGGCAGCAGCGAGTTGGCGGTAGTTGGGCCTGGCGTATTCATGCTGGCAGTCATTACGCGAACGCATACCTGGATGCGGTTAATTTCATGGTCATGACCAAGGCGTTTACCGCCAATGAAATTAACAGCAATACCATACCGAGTGCCAACGCGAGTGCAAGATCACCGCGAGAGGTCTCAAGGGTAATAGCGGTTGTCATGACTCGGGTCAGATGATTGATGTTTCCGCCGACGATCATCACTGCGCCCACTTCAGCCACAGCTCTGCCAAAACCTGCCAGCGCAACAGTTAACAGCGAATATCGAGCATCGGTGATCAGGGTTTTAATGGTGTGGGTGCGGGAGAGTCCCATTGACTGAAACTGTTCACGGTATTCGTCATGCAGGTCTTCAAGAATCTGACGCGATAAGGCAGCCACAATCGGTGTGATTAACACACTTTGGGCAATGATCATGGCAGTCGGTGTGTACAGCAGTTGCAGCCATCCGAGCGGGCCAGCGTTGGACAGATGCAAGTAGACCAGCAAACCGACCACGACAGGTGGTAAACCCATCAGTGCGTTCATTAACACCAGTACGATACTGCGCCCCGGAAACCGTGCAATAGCCACCATGGCACCAAGTGGTAGACCAATCGCGCAGGAGATCACCAGCGCTGTCAGGCTCACGCGTAACGACAGCACAACAATTTCAACAAGATCAGCATCGGCCGACAGCAACAGCTGCCACGCCAATACAAACGCCTGACTCAGGTCTTGCATGAGCTCATCTGGGAAAAACCCCTATAGTAACAATAACGCTGGACAGAGCATACGCCCGATGTGGTGCCAAAGGTGATGCTATACGCCAAGTACTGGCGCGACCCCTGTCTCTGGCGGGCAGCTGACAGCGCTCTCTCTTACAGTCAGTTGCGATGTGGCGGGCTGCCACCTATGATGAAGCTGTTGTTCACGCAGAGGATCATAACAATGAAACCAGCAGCAAACGATAGTCACAACCGTATCAAGTGCAGCAAACGCGTGCTAATGGCGGCAGCCATCGCAGTATTTCTGTCATCACCGGCGCTCTCACAAGATGACCCGGGAGAGGCCTGCCGGCAGGCGGCCGAATACTTTGAAAACGGAGACCTTGAAGGTGCGTTGGATGAGGCACGCTGGTGTGTTGAGAGCCTGGAACAAATTCGGCAACAGCAGACACTGGCACTGTTTCCGGATGAGGTAGGCGGGTTTGAGGGTGGCGAACTTTCCAGCCAGAACACGATGGGCATGACAATTATGAACCGCACGTATGTAAAGGAAAGTGATGTCATTGAAGTAACCCTGACCGGCGGTGGTGCGGCAGCCGCAGGCATGGCTGCGTTAATGCAATTTGGCGCGTCAGGCCAAGGAAAAAAAATGCGTGTGCAGCGACGTACTGTGATCGACATGACAGAGAGCGGTAACGCCCACTTTATTGTGCAAATGAAAAGTAGCGGTATGCTGACCTTTGAGGCTGGCTCTCTTGACAGTGAAACCCTGTTGGCCTTTTTAAAAGAATTTCCGATAGCCGATATTGATGATGCCCTCGCGTCTAATTAAATTAACTGTCGAGTCATTCGTGTCCTGTTACATCTCATCTCTCGGGAGGTGTAACAGGACGGGATATTACCGGTAGCAGTGTGCCGGATACCTTGACCAATATCCATTAGGCAGCCATAAAAAGGAATGCTAAAAACTTCTTTTCACTTTAAACAATGAGCAGTATGAAACGAATAGCCATGACCTCGCTGCTGGTTGCTGACTACGATGAAGCGCTGACATTCTACGTGGGAAGCCTCGGTTTTGTGTTGGCAGAAGACACGCCGTTGCCAGATGAACAAAAGCGGTGGGTTGTTATCAAACCTTCTGACAAGGCAGATGCTGCACTTTTGTTGGTACAAGCCAAAACACCTGATGAAGTTGCGCGCATTGGTAAGCCAGTGGGCGATAGGGTTAGCCATTTCTTATACACCGAAGATTTCACACGAGATTACACTTTATATCGTGAGTGCGGCGTGCAGTTTCTGGAAGCGCCACGTAAAGAGCCCTATGGCACCGTGGCTGTTTTTCAGGATCTTTATGGTAACAAATGGGATCTGCTGCAGCCGGCTGCGTTATAAACAAGACTGTTCCCAAACAGATGTTTTCGGACGAACGATCCCTGATGGACAATTCCAGTTATAGGTTTCCCGTTATACGCGCGAAAAATGTGTGAATTGGTTGCCCTTTGCCGCAATTTAAGCGCAATAACATCGTATCGGTAGCAAGTTTTACGGAATCGACACAATTGTTTCGCGAGCGGGTGTCCTGATTCCTTATATACTGTGGTCCGGTCAAGACTCGGCAACGCTTCACCACAGGCGCGTATGAAATCACTGAAAATCATCCCAATAAAACTTGTCATAGCAAGCCTGATATCTGTTGTATGGCTTGTTGGCTGTTCGGGTTCAGATTCTGGCTCAGATTCTGGCTCAGACGCTGGTCTTGATGCCGCGGGCGTTAACGCGGCTCCAACTAACCCGATAGCCAATGATGCAGATTCCAACCCAGGCAATCAGCTACCTGGCGATGTCACTAGCCCGAACACGGTTAACAATGACCCGCAAAGCGAGCCTGCAAGTGACCCTGCAAGTGACCCCGAAAATGACACCGAAAGTCAATTGGACACTATCGACAATACCACTATCAATGCGAGTCCATTGGTCTCCATGTCACCCAACGTCACGCCGGAAGCGCCAGTCAATTCCCCGTCGTTGGCAGACCCTATGATTCAGAATTTTACCGTCGTCAATTTTGATATTACTGTACCGGCCTATCAGTCGGTTGCACTGCAGGTGCGAATTCAGTGGGGTGACAAAGACTTCACTGCAGCGTGGGTAGGCGATGAACTCTGGTCTGCCTCCAGCAGTTTTCCAACCGACACCCAAAACACACTGACGGTGACGTTTAGTGACAGTAACGGTGTCTTAACGCTCGGCACTGTAGAGCAACCGTTCGCTACAGGCATCAATGCCGCAGAGACCGTTGTGATTTCAGCTGAACAGTTTGACACCGATCGGTGGGACAGTGACGGTGATAGTGTCAGTAATCTACAGGAGCGAATAGCCGGGACCGACCCGTTGGGTGCGCCGCAGATTTTATTGTTTAGCGAGACCAGAGATTTTCGTCATGACTCGACAGAGACTGCGTTGACAGCTATTGAAGAATTGGCTGCATCCATTGATATACAAACCCAGCGTGCCGATGATTCTGCGGGTATCTTTACCGAAGACAATCTCGGTAACTATGACGCCGTTGTCTGGGTTATGACATCAGGTGATGTGTTAAATGCTGAAGAGCAGGCAGCTTTTGAGTCATATATTCAGGCGGGTGGTGGTTACGCCGGTATTCATGCAGCCAGTTTTACAGAGTATGAATGGCCTTGGTATGGCGCATTGGTTGGTGCTTATTTTGATCGGCACCCAGAGATACAGGTAGCCACTCAATGGGTCGAGAACGCATCGCACCCGTCAACGCAACATCTGGGAGCCCGCTGGACTCGCACCGATGAATGGTATGACTATCGCACGAACCCGCGCGCACAGGTCAATGTGTTACTCAGCCTTGACGAAAGTACGTATGTTGGCGGCGCAATGGGCGACGATCATCCCAGTGCCTGGTATCACGCATACGATGGCGGCAGGTCTTGGTACACTGGTGGAGGGCACACCAACGAAAGTTATGCTGAACCGGATTTTAGAGCCCATTTGTTGGGTGGTCTTCGGTATGCAGCCGGTTTGGCGCAGTAGCAGGCGCTTTGTGACTTAAATAACGTCGCTGAACAAGTTCCCTGAATTTGTCTGTTCGGTTCTCTTCTGACCACCACAGCGCCGGCCCAGTGGCCACTGCGCTATTGCTTTGTTGTCTGTCAGCGCTTTGGGTGCGTGTCTATAGTCAGCTTGTTCAACGACACTCTGTGCTGCAATAATATCCTCGTGTGTTTTGGTTCTCAAAAAGAATCGCCGTGTAAATGCTCAGTGTTGGTCTGTTCGGTAAAAGTGAGCACTGGGAAACACACCTGTCGGTCAATACATCCAGTTTGTGACCGATAACCACAACAACGGGAAACATTCTGTTTCCACAAGCGGCCGGTTGTAACGCGCGGTCGACAGGCACAAAGGGATGCCTGTGTTATCACACTGTTCAGGATGAATATCACCTATGGCTAACCCCTCCAGCGCGGGTTTTCGGCATGATATAACCGGCCTTCGGGCTATTGCTGTACTTGCGGTCGTTGTATTCCATATCAATCCCACTATCTTGCCCGGCGGTTTTGTGGGCGTTGATATTTTTTTTGTGATCTCCGGTTTCTTGATCACCGGTATCATCTGGCGTGATCTGGCCGCCGGTGAATTCTCGTTATCGAGCTTTTATGCACGCCGTATCAACCGGTTGTACCCGGCACTATTAACCATGGTGTTGGTGTGCGCCATGCTGACGTATCTGGTGTCGCTACCTGAAGAAACCATAGACTTTGGCAAGAGTCTGCTGGCAACTCTGTTCTACGTCTCCAATCTGTTTTTCTATACACAAAGTGATTACTTTGCCAGCGATCTGGAGCTCAGTCCGCTGTTGCATACGTGGTCGCTCTCGGTGGAAGAGCAGGTTTATTTGTTGTTACCTGTTTGTTTGTTACTGATCTACCGTAGTAATGCGCGACTGGTCATTCCGTTTTTGCTTGCGCTGACCGTTGTGTCGTTTGTGATCAGTGAGTGGATGATTGGATTTGATCCAGATTTGGCGTTTTATGCATCACCAACCCGCTTTTTTCAGTTTTTTATGGGCGGGTTGGTTGCGCTGAGTGTCACAATAAAACCGACGAGTCGGTCAATGGCGGAATTTGCCTGCGTGGCAGGCATTGCGGGGCTCATCTACTCCATCGCGGTGCTCAGTGGTGAGAGCAGATTTCCGGGTATTAACGCTCTGTATCCAACCATCGCTACGGTGCTGGTGATCTATGGTGGTCAGTACCCAGGGTTACTGTCGTCGCGGGTATTGGCAAACCCATTGTTTATTTTCTTTGGCACCATTTCATATTCGTTGTATCTGTGGCACTGGCCAGTGGTGGTGTTCTATAAAGCGCAAATGGGCACAACACCAGACATGAGTGCACAAATTATCCTGATGATCGTGTGCACTACGTTGGGTTATCTCAGCTGGCGATTTATTGAGAACATACTGCGAGCATCCAACGAAGGTTGCAGGCCACTGCGTGTGTTGGGAATGGCTGGCGTGTCAACGCTTGGCATTGCCTTTATTGCCGCGTTGTTTGTCAGCAGTGAAGGCTTTCCAAAAAGATTCTCAGAGGAGCAGGCCGCGTGGTCAGGCTATATCGATTATTATCCCGAGCGTAATCGGCGTGGTACGTGTTTTATGTCAGACGACAACACGGTGCTAAACAGAAAAACCTGTATAAAGGTTACGTCCGACAAACATAACCTATTGCTGATTGGCGATAGTCATGCTGCGCATTTCTACAGCGCGATGCATGACTCATTGCCGGATATCAATGTCTCTCAGGTCACCGCTTCCGGGTGTAGGCCACTGGTAACAGCGACAGGGTTGCCACGATGCACCCGCGTGATGCAGTGGGCGTTTAATGATCTGATTGACACGGGTGATTTCGATACCATTGTGCTGTCTGCCCAATGGCAAGCATCAGAGTTTGCGTCACTCAAAGCTACCATGGAGCAGCTTGCGCCATTCACTGAGAATGTGGTTGTATTGGGACCCACCATTACGTACGACCTTGCACTGCCACGGTTGTTGGCAAGATCCTATAGAAATGGGCAAGAGGGCAAGTTATTGGCGGATGCCCGAAATTATGATGACATCAAGCAGCTTGAAGAGCATATGCTACGCTCACTTAAGCCCGCGCTGGATAGCACAGGAGCACGCTTTGTGTCGGTATTGGACGCGGTGTGTCCCAACAGTGCCTGTGACGTACTCACCGACAAGAACGTACCTATTCAGTGGGATTATGGTCACTACACACACGAAGGGGCGATGCAGGTTATGGCAAAGCTTGCGCCAGCTGTCGTGCCCCACGTTGCAACAGAGCTTGTGCTGTTTGAGCGCGACTAGACGACTGCTGCGTGTGCATTTTTTAAGATAAGTACGAATAGTGTGCAGTTGCTTTGTGCGGGCACGCTCTATGTTTGTGTTGTGGTTTGTGTGGGCGGCTTGTGAGTTGACTAGGCTGCGTGAGGCTGCATAGCACCTGTCATTAATGCCACCGCATCTGACATGCTGTAGTCTTTTGGATCAATAACACAGAGCCGTTTGCCAAGGCGGTGTATATGAATACGATCGGCCACTTCAAAAACGTGTGGCATGTTGTGTGAGATCAATACAATTGGCAGTCCTCTCGCATTAACCTCCTTGATTAATTCAAGTACACGACGTGATTCCTTAACGCCGAGGGCAGCGGTGGGTTCATCCATAATTACCACGCGTGAACCAAACGCTACAGCTCGCGCAACAGCTACGCCTTGACGCTGACCACCAGACAGTGTCTCAACAGGCTGCGATATATTTTGTATCGTCATTAACCCAAGTTCACTGAGTTTGTCGCGTGCTGTTTTTTCCATTGCCGAACGATCCAATGCGCGCAGCCACTTGCCGAGAAAGCCGGGTTTACGAATCTCGCGTCCCAGAAACATGTTGTCGCTGATAGACAGCGCAGGTGACAGTGCCAGCGTTTGATACACCGTTTCAATACCGGCAGCACGAGCCTCCATGGGGGACCGAAAGTGAGTGGTTTCTCCGCCGAGTTTTATGGTGCCCTGATCTGGCGTTATGGCGCCCGAGATCGCTTTGATCATGGTTGATTTGCCCGCACCGTTATCACCGATCACAGCGAGGATCTCGCCAGCGCGCAGTTCGAAATCGGCATGATCAAGTGCCACCACACGGCCATATCGTTTGACAAGGCCTTTCGCCTCAAGTACCAGATTGTTCTCGCTCATGCCGAGACCCTCCGTAGCCATTGATCGATACCGACGGCCAAAATGATAAGACACCCGATAGCGAACCGTTGCCAGATGACATCGACCCCCGCGATTTTCAGTCCCGAGCTGAATACGCCCACAATGAGCGCGCCAAATAAAGCGCCAAGTATGGAGCCTCGTCCGCCGAACAGTGAGGTGCCACCAATCACCACCGCGGTGATAGAGTCGAGGTTGGCATCATAAAAACTTTGTGGACTGACCGAGCCAACCCGACCAATGGATACCCACGCGGCTATCCCTGCAATTAAACCGGCGACCCCGTATACGGACAGTAACAGCCGGTCAGTGTTAATGCCGCTGAGTTCGGCTGCTTCCTTGTCGTCGCCAACGGCGTATACGTGGCGTCCCCAAGCGGTGTTGTTCAGTACAAACCAGATAAACAAAAACACAAACACCATCAGAAACGAGCCGTAGGTAAAGACAGCGCCACCGATATTCACGCGTTCCCCAAAGAATTTGAGCACCGGTGCAATTTTGTCGATATCCTGGCTTCTGATTGATTGTGAGCCGCTATACCAGATCACGAGTGCAAAGAAGATGTTCCAGGTACCCAACGTTACGATAAACGGCGGCAGTCGCAGTCGTGTGACAATGTAGCCGTTTAAAAGCCCGCATAGGGTGCCAACCAGAAACCCGGCCGGTAAGGCGATGACGGATGGAACACCAAGAATCACGGCGAGTTTTCCGGCGACCACCGAGGCGAGTACCATGATTGCGGCAATGGACAGATCAATGCCAGCGGTGAGAATAATGAGGGTCTGCGCGCACGCGAGAAACCCAATGATAGTGACCTGCTGCATGATAAGCGACAGGTTGAAGGCTGTAAAAAAACGTTCGCCAGCGATGAGCCGAAATGCGAAGACGCTAATCACCAATATAATAACCGGCACCATCGCCGGGTTGCCGTGCAGAAAATGCTGAATTTTCTGAAGTACTGTTTTTTTGGGTTCTTCAAATTCAGCAACGGCGTCAGCGTCCTGTGAGACGATGCTGGCCTCAGGGCTGTCGGGGGAGCTTGGTGTGGTGTTTGTCATTGTGCTTGAGTCGCAGTTAATCGCTGATAAAACGGAGAGACAAAAAGAGTATACAGAGAACGTCCGATCAAACATTATCCGCCGGATAGTGATGAATGCCGTTTAATCGGACGATCTGCCTGGATGACAACAAATACACTCTATACAGATAGCCTGTTTTAGAGAATCCTTTTCGCGAAAACCCTTTTGTAAAAGTTTTCGCTTACAGATGTTGTCGGATTTAAATGAAATCCGCTTGTGCCAATCCGAGTTGCTTTAACTTAATTTTAACCCCAGCAGCGATCCATGCCTTCTTTGGTGTCAATAGACTCTACACCGTCAGCAGGTTTGTCTGTGACCAGCGATACGCCGGTGTTAAAAAACGCAAGACCCGGTGACGGTTCAGGTTTTTTACCGGTGTCAGCCCACGCCTTGATCGCTTCGACGCCCATTGATGCCATCAACAGAGGATACTGTTGAGAAGTAGCGCCAATCACGCCTTCCGCTACATTCTGCACACCTGGGCAACCACCATCGACCGAGACAATTAATACGTCACTTTCTTTACCAAAGGCTTTCAGCGCTTCATAGGCACCGGCAGCCGCTGGTTCGTTGATGGTGTAGACCACATTGATATCAGGATCTTGTTGCAACAGGCTTTCCATCGCGGTACGACCACCTTCTTCATTACCGGCGGTGACTTCATTACCAACAATACGCGGGTCAGTTTCATCACCCCAGCGATTTGGGTCAACGAGATCGATACCAAAGCCCTGTAAGAAGCCCTGGTCGCGCAGTACACCAACGGACGGTTGGCTGGCTGCCAGATCAAGCATGGCTATTTTCGCATTCGCAGCATCATCACCCAGTTGTGCCGCTGCCCACTGACCGATCAGTTCGCCAGCTTTAAAGTTGTCGGTGGCGAAGGTGGCGTCAGCAGAATCGATAGGCTCAAGTGGTGTATCGAGTGCAATAACCAGAAGACCGGCATCTCGCGCTTGCTGTACAACCGGAACGATAGCTTTGGTGTCTGATGCGGTGAGCAGAATACCCTTGGCGCCTGACGCGATGCAGGTTTCGATGGCCTGCACTTGGGTTTCGTGGTCGCCGTCTACCTTACCGGCATAGGTTGACAGCGAGATGCCGAGTTCATCGGCTTTTGCGGTTGCGCCTTCTTTCATTTTCACGAAGAAGGGGTTGATATCGGTTTTGGTGATGAGGCATGCACCGACTTCAGCGGCGGCAGGTCCGGCCATCATGGCACTGACCGTTAACACGCCAACAGATAGGGCTGTTTTTTTAAACAGGTTCATTTCACTCTCCAGGAGGTTGGTTTTTGTATTGAATACATCGGAGCTGACAGCAGCAAACTCGGCGTGAACTGCACTCAGCGTGCGTACAGATAACCCCAATTTATTCTGAATGTCAATAAATAAATATATTTGATGTATTTATTATTCTGTTACCATTTGCCGATGGCCACTCGAACCAACAAGACCGATCAGAGCAGTGCGCAAGACGCTGTATCCCGTGTCAGTGCAACCTCCAAGGCCGGGACTGATGAGCTACAGCAGGGCGGGTCGAATCTGTCGCACGTCAGAGCACACAACGAGCGGCTGGTGTTGTCGGTGATTCGGGCCGATACAGTGTCCCGTGCAGACATCGCCCGCAGAACAGGTCTGTCGCCGCAAACCATCACATTGATTATTCGGGCATTACAGTCCGATGGGCTGATAGAGACCGGAGTGCCTGTCAAAGGTAAAGTGGGTCAGCCATCTGTACCGCTAACGCTGAACGCGAATGGCGCTTTTTTCGCCGGTCTTAAAATCGGGCGGCGCAGTTCCGAGCTGATACTGATTAACTTTACCGGCGAAGAAGTTGATCGTGCCACGTTGCTTCATGCTTATCCGGAACCGGAGCGCATAGTGTCTTTCGTGTCGGAGTCGTTGCCCGTGTTGT
Organism: uncultured Granulosicoccaceae bacterium; assembly: GCA_937923745.1. GTDB lineage: Bacteria > Pseudomonadota > Gammaproteobacteria > Granulosicoccales > Granulosicoccaceae > CALDUO01. Next base: position 11,575 of record CALDUO010000018.1, on the reverse strand, counting down.
TGAATCAGTTGCCGGCTAAATGCCGTCAGCGGTTGCATGGCATTGGCGTCGCGTTGCCGTTTGAACTCTGGAACTGGACGTCTGAGTTGGGTGCGCCTGAGGGCGCGATGGCACCATGGGCCAACTTCGATTTCCGGGAACAACTCTCGAGTGCAACCGACACCCCCGTCTTCATTGAAAACGATGCAACGGCCGCTTGTGGTGCAGAGCTTACGTTTGGCCGCGGGCGTATTGTTGCTGACTTTGCGTATTTTTTTATTGGGTATTTTATTGGTGGTGGTATTGTGCTGAACCGTTCGGTGTATGCCGGTAAGTCCGGTAATGCCGGAGCGTTTGGCTCGCTGCCGGTACTTGATCCTGACGTCAAAGGGCGCGTGTCGCAGCTGATCGACCAAGCCTCCATCTATCGACTGGAAGGTATGCTCAACGGTTCAGTGGAATCCACGCCGCTTTGGAATGACGACAGCGAGGTTTGGCATCGTGAGTCATTGGTGTTAACGGAATGGATGGAGCAGGTCGCTCAGGCTCTTGCAATGGCGGTTATTTCGGTCAGCGCCGTGGTGGACGTAGACGCTATCGTGATTGATGGCTCGTTTACATCGCAAATCAAAGAGTCCATCGTGTCACGCACCGGTGCGCTGGTTACCGGTTACAACACCAAAGGCATTAAAGCGCCAGACATTATGTCGGGTGAGGTCGGCGCTAATGCGCGTGCTCTCGGCGCTGCACGGTTGCCTATGTTCTCGCGTTTTTTAATGGATCAGTCGGTGCTGACAAAAGCCTTAGGATGACGTTTAGGTTAACCCTTGGGATACGTAGGATTAGGCAGCTTTATTGACGAAAGCGATAACAGTGTTAACGGGACATCGGGCTTTAGTTCGAAATATAGGTTTTCCGGACTTATAGATGAAGTTTGCACACTGTTTCCTGTTCACGACCACTTGTTAATCGCCTCCCGATCGCCATCACAGGCAGAGCGCCGTCATAGCTCGCCCGATTGCGCTCAATCCGCAGCATAGCGTTGAGCCTCGTCCAATTGAACGATCTGCCGAGGCGATCTACAAAGGGCGCTCTTTCTTTGGAGACGAACCCTTCATGAATAAAGCAGGCTAGGTGTGTCGAGTCTGATGTCGTTACTTTAATAGCTTACGCAGCACCGAAGCGATGATGCAATTTGTTTACTGCCAGCACTGAATAACCTGTCAGGCAGCTTTTTTTAACGACGGGCTGTCGTCGTCTTTGTTTGAAAGGCCGTTTGTGATCAGCGCAGTCACTGCATCTCCGGGTATTGGCTTGGAGAAAAAGAACCCTTGGACCTGATCGCACTTCCAGTCTTTGAGTAACGATAACTGATCAAACTCTTCAACACCTTCTGCCAATACATCAACGCCGAGTTTTTGCCCAAGCGCCACGATGGTTTGGGTGATATCAGCGGCTTTGCTGTCGTTGGTCATGTGCTTGATAAACGCCCGGTCAATTTTAATTTTGCTGATCGGGAATTCGTTAAGATAACGCAACGATGTCTGGCCCTGACCAAAATCGTCCACAGCCACAGAGACACCCAGCGTACGAATTTCCTGCAGTATTTCAATGACGGCATTAAAATCGTGTACCAATACGTCTTCGGTGATTTCAAGTTCGAGCCTGCCAGGCGCTAAGGCGTGTTTCTCAAGTGCATCACTCACGGACTTAACAAATCCCGGGTTCCGAAATTGCTGTGGCGATACATTCACGGAAATGCCTGGTAACCGGCCTTGGGGATCCTCTTTCCAGGTCGTAGCAAATTTACAGGCAGCGTCGAGTACGTACGCACCGATACGATCCATCAGGTTCAGCTTTTCGGCCACGCTGATAAAATCTCCCGGTGGAATTTCGCCGCGCTCCGGGTGACTCCAGCGAATGAGTGCTTCAAAACCTTTGAGGCGTTCTGACGACGTGTCGACCAGTGGCTGATACACCAAATAGAACTCATCATTCTCCAGAGCATGGTGAAGGTCCTGCTCCAGTTGCACCTGCAGTTTTGCGTCGGTGTCTAGCTCGCTACTAAAAGTGGAGACGACGCCCTTACCACGATCTTTTGCGTTATACAGTGCCAAGTCTGCCATGCGTAGCAGTTCTTCTGCCGTGTCGCCATGATGCGGGAACGATGCGAGTCCCACACTGGAGCCTATGCGGACATCGATGGTCTGCACAAAATAGATTTCTTTCAGGTGTTCGATTAGCCGCTCTGCAATCGACTCTGCAACCTGTACGGCGGACAGTGGCGACAGGCCACAAAGTACAACCACAAATTCATCGCCGCCTGTTCTGAACACTGAGTCGCAAGGCCGCAAAAAATCTGCAACGCGATCTGCTACTTGCGTGAGTAATCCATCTCCCACCAGGTGGCCGTAGGCATCGTTTACGGCTTTGAATCCGTCAAGGTCAACACCGGCAACCACAACGGACTTGCCTGTCTTGCGAGCTTCTGAAAGCTTTGCATTGAGATCAATGGAGAGCGAACGACGATTGGGTAGCTTGGTAAGTTCATCGTGTTGTGCCAGGTACAGTGCTTTGGATTCTGCAGCCTTTCTCAGCGAGATGTCTTTCAGTGTGCCCCGGAATCCATCGAATTCCTCGTCGTCGTTAAAACGAGGCGTAGCACGAACCTCTAAATACAGCTGATTTGCAGACTCATGTTCAGAGATAAGTGTGGCCTCAAACATGGGGGTTACAAGGTGATTGTTTATACAGTGTTGAACACGCTCTTTTATGCTCGGATCGATGTTGAGTGTGTGCATCAGATACTGTCCTTTCAGACTTGCTACAAAGTCCTCGGTCTCCGATTTACCGTGTGCGCTGATAAAGGTTATCTGGAGGTCAGTGTTGGTTTCCCATAACCAATCAGAGGCGGTCTCCGCGAATTGTTGGAAACGGTCGTTGGCATGCTTAAGCTCACTGCCTGCCACTTCGTATTTTTCAATGACCTGATTGAGCGTTTCGGCCAGATCAGACTGCTCATCATCAGAGTCGAGTACCACACCACCGGCAAATGATTCACCGCTTTCTATTTTGCTGCTGATCACGTTCTTAAGCTTGTCGATACCGATGGACTCACCGTGTTCGGTGTAGTTTAGGCCCAATTGTTCTGCTTCAGCCGATACCCGTATTTCCATAAAGCGCGACAGCACACGCAGTGTTACGGTGGTAATGCCCATGACCAGTACCAAAACGACAATGATACCCGCTGCCTGCACGCCCAGTAATCCGAGTCGTCCGGTAGCAGGCAAACTTGCCACTGGCGCGCAATACGCCACCATTAGGGTGCCGAATGCACCACAGATGCCGTGACAGGCAACCACGTCCAACGGATCATCGATTTTAAATCGATGCAACAGCATATGAGACGCAAATGTTGCCAATGAACCGCCAAGCAGCCCAAGGAGAATAGAGTCGTAAATATCCATCATGTGGACGCCTGCGGTGCAGGCGACCATGCCGCCGATAAGACCGTTAACGATACGGGTTGGGTTAAAGATCCCTTTGTCCAGCCAGGCACCTGCGATCATACCCGCAGCCGCACCATAGACACCGGCTGTTAGCGTGTTAAGCAGAACGTGCTGCAACAATGCATCGTCTGGTGCGATCGAGCCCCCGTTAAAGCCTAACCAACCGAGCATGATCAGAATGGCACCCATTAGGGAGATAACAGCGTTATTAGCCGGTATGTTTTTTACATTTCCGTTTTCATCGAATCGACCGATGCGAGGTCCAATAAACATCACAGCGGCCAGTGCTATCCAAGCCCCGGTGCTGTGTACAACTGTTGAACCTGCAAAATCGATGAACCCAAGGTTTGTCAACCAGGGTGTGACGTTCAGGTTATAGGTGTCGCCCCACACCAGCCGGCCAACCAGCGGGTAGATCACGGCACCGATCATTACCGTGATGACGAGATAGGCGCGGTAGGACATACGTTCTGCCACTGCGCCGGAGAGCAATGTGGCTGCGGTGCTACAAAATGCAAACTGGTAGATAAATGTGAGTGGGTTGAGATTGTCGGTGGAGGTAATAAATGAAGGGGCCCAGTGTCCGAACATGAGCCAAAAACCGACAATTTGAAAAGACACCCAGACGACAACCAGGTCGGTGAGGTTTTTCTGGGCGACATTAATAGAGTTTTTGGCGCGAACTCTCCCACCTTCGAGCAGCAGGAAGCCCGACTGCATCAATAAGACAAGAAAAATAGAAAGTATTTGCCAGACGTTATTGTCCATATTTACGCACGCTTGTATTTGTAATCGATTGCCGCATAAATTTCTGCCCCACTGACAATTAGACGGTCTTTGATGATATCGACTGAGTTGGCTTTTTACTTAGTCTTCGGTGAATTCATGTAACCAAATATCAACCTGATACACGGTTCACGGAAGGCTGCTGCAATTGGGTTCGTAAAAGTGTGGGGTGTTTAACAACTGGCCAGATAATGGGAAACCCGTCGTCTGGTGAAGCGTAATTCCTTGAAGGGGGTAAGCCGTGTGGTCGTGATAGGAGTCACGACCACACGGTGTTTTGCGGTATTGAACTTAAAAAGAGAAAGCGACTTACATCATCAGCTGGTAAGTGACAGGGACAAACTGAAAACCGCCTTCGCCGCGCGGGGCTACATAGCCGAGTCCGGGGAACGGCATGTGATAACCAATAAACGGAATTTTGTCGGCCGCGAGCATACCAAACACCTGTTTGCGAGCGGCTGCAGCTTTTGCCTTGTCCATATCAAATTTTACTTCCCACTCAGGGTAGGCGAGTGACCAGACATAGTGGTTGGCAGTATCGGCGGTCACGACCAGTTGTTTGCCGGCAGACTCGATCATGTACACCATGTGTCCGGGGGTGTGACCGAACGCGGCCATACCGGTAATACCCGAGACGACCGAACCACCATCACCTATGAAAGTCATTTTTTCTGCCAAGGGTTTTACTTTGGCATCGAAGCCTTCGTTACTCATGCCTGCCCAGGCATCGTATTCTGCCTGACCGGTGACGTAGCGTGCATTGGGAAACGTGGGCATACCGTCGTCGCCGGTCAGGCCGCCGATATGATCGCCGTGCATGTGTGTCAGCACAACAACCGTGACGTCGTCGGGTGCAACACCGGCTTGGGCTAACGGTGCAACGATGCCTGCTTGATTCAGGCCTGTGTCAAACAGAACAACATCGCTGGCTGTTTTGACCACGGTAGGGGTAAAGAAAAACTGGTTTTTATCGTCAGGGATAAAGTTGTTGTCGCTGACCTCGGTAAATTCTTCGGCACTGACATTCATACCAAAGATAGATTGTGGGTTTTCGGCCGTGCGGGTGCCTGCCAGCAGGGTAGAAACCTCCATGTCACCCCACGTAAAGCTGTGTTTGGTGGCGTTGGGTACGGCTTGGGCATGGGCACCGGCAAGCGCAGGTTTGATACCGGCAGACACGAGTCCGGCTGCAACAGGCAGTGAGGCGGCAGCGCCTAATAATTTACGGCGCGAGAGCGGTGTCTGGAGCAGAGTTGAGGTGTCTTTCATGCGATGATACTCCTGTTGTGTATGAATGATTTGGACTTTGTGGTTCGCGGTATAGCAATACTACCTTTACGTTTCAGGCAGGCAATTTGATGACACAAGACACCTTACCCGATCTGATCGAGACGCCAGCAGCGTGGTTAGGGCGATCAATGGCAGAAACCCCGGCCCACTGGAGAACCGTATTAACGCAAGAGCAGATCGCCGAATTGGAGGCAGCGACACGGCACTTTCTGGCGACCAATCAAGAGTTGACCCAGCTGACTGCAGCAAAGTTCCCACTGACAGAGATGGCAGAACTGTTGGCGAGCAAAAAACAGCAGCTACTCCATGGCGCCGGTTTTGAGCTGTTGTCCGGGTTGCCGGTCGAGCGCTACACCACGAAATTTGCAGCCACGTTGTTTTACGGCGTTGGTGCGCATCTCGGTTCTGCGCGGTCGCAAAACGCTGATGGTCATATTTTGGGGCAGGTACGTGATACGGGCGCGGATGCCGCCAATCCAGACACCCGAATTTATCAAACGGCCGAGCGACAGAGCTTCCACACCGATAGCGCCGATGTAGTGGGTCTGCTGTGCCTGCAGCAGGCGAAGGAAGGCGGCGATTCTTTGCTGGTAAGCGCGGTGTCTATTTTTAATCGCATGCGCGAGGAGTGCCCGGCGCTTGCCGCAGAGCTGTTTAGGCCGGTTGCAACAGATCGGCGGGGCGAAGTACCGCCGGGCGCGGCACCTTACATGAACATCCCGGTGCTAAGCTGGTATCAGCAGCAGCTCACTGTTTTTTATCAGCGCCAATATATAGAGAGTGCGCAGCGTTTTGATGATATACCGCCACTCACCACAGACTACATTGCGGCGCTGGACCGATTTGATGCGTTGGCCAACGACCCTGACATGCACTTGGTAATGCGGCTAAAGCCCGGTGATATGCAGTTTGTGTACAACCATTCACAGCTGCATGACAGAACGGGGTTTGTGGACTGGCCAGAGCCTCCCAGAAGGCGGCATTTATTCAGGTTGTGGCTGAGTATGGCGGGAGACCGTGAGCTGCCACCGTGTTTTGCAGAGCGTTACGGGTCTTTGGACGTCGGTGATCGGGGCGGCATCGTGACTTCTGGTACCCAACTGAGCGTGCCGCCAGAATTGCGGGATTAGTCAACGACGAGAGCCCTGTGCAGCGACCGCTGTGCTGATTTTGGGTTTGGAGTGTCCAGGAAGTTATCCGTGGTTTGGGGTGTCCAGGAGGTTATCCGCGGTTTGGGGTGTCCAGGAGGTCATTTCCGGGAAGTCACCATCCGGTGAAGTCGCTGAGATAGGATTCGGGGTGTCCGGGAAATCCCTTTCCCGAAAATCCCGGCACTGCCCTCAGGTCGCAGGTGAGCCGTCTTTAGGCTGCTTTGAGGCGCTGGCTGCTATTGCTGGTTATGCCACTGTGTGTGGCGAATCGCCGTGTCAGATAGTGTCTGGCAGCGTCCACCAGTTGGCGTAAGGCGGCGGTTCGCTCGATACCGGCCTGATAACGGATGGTCGCGTAGTCTGAAGCTGTTGTAATCATGGTACGTTCCTCTTTCGCCGATTTAAAATAATTAATCTGTTGACTACAGTATCGGTACAAAAAGCCACGCTCACAAACGGAAAGTTTTGAACTAATAGTTAAAGAGATTTAAACTATAGTCATGACTGACCGCCTTCCGCCCCTAAAAGCACTGCATGCGTTTGAAGCGGCTGCACGCCATATGAGCTTCCAGAAAGCGGCGAAAGAGCTGCATGTGACGCCTGCTGCCTTGAGTTATCAGATCAAGCTGCTTGAGTCATCACTGTCGGTAAAACTCTTTGTCCGTAAAACCCGGGCAGTAGCGCTGACGGCTGCCGGGGAGTCGCTGTACCCTGATGTCAAACGGGGGTTCGGCAGTTTCGCCGATGGGATAAAGAAGGTGACTGCAGCGGGCGAGTCAAGCGCATTAGTGGTTAGCGCGGGGCCTGCCATCACGACCAAATGGCTGATCCCGCGTATTGGCGGTTTTACGTCGCAGCATGCGGATATTGACCTGAGATTATCCACCAGCATAAAGAGCGTTGATTTTGACACCGACGATGTTGATGTCGCCATCCGACACGGCGACGGCAATTATCCGGGTCTTGCGGTGACCTGGTTATTTGGCGAGGCCTATACGCCGCTGTGCGCGCCGGCGTTGCTTGAAACGGTCCGGGCGGACCTGTCTGGTGTTCGTCTGATTTTCGATGACTCTATGAGAGATCCCAGTGTTGCGCCAGGCTGGAATGAGTGGGTGGAGAGTGCCGGGTTAGACCAACTACCCGATACCGGCAGTAGCTTGCGGTTTACCCAGGCTGACCACGCCATTCAGGCGGCAGTTGATGGTGATGGTGTATTGCTCGCCCGGATGACACTGGCCGCAACAGACATTGCCAGTAAACGCTTGGTACAACCGTTCGAACATATTGTGCAGTCGCGCTATGGCTATTATTTTGTCACTGCGGCCAACACCGAAGGTCTGGAAAGAGTTGGCCTCTTCAAAGCATGGATTATGGACGAAGCCAAGTCTGTCAACCGCATGCTTGACTCGCTTCCGATACCTAATACGAGATGATGAAGAGCAGCACCCTGCCGACAATTATTCGGCGCTCGTGGCTATCCGTTTCCAGGTACAATCGCCGCTCCTACAACACAAGATAACGAGCAATGAAACAGTGGTTAGCAGCTGTAACTGTGGTAGTGGTTCTGGTAGTGCAGGTTGGCTGCGGTACAACAACCGACCAGACAGGTGTTAATACAACCAGTGGGGCAATTGACGGTACAGAGAGTACAAGTGCCGCGTCAACCGGTGTCGCTAAATCAACCAGCAGTAACACTGTCTCGGTTGCGTCGAGTCGGCCTGTTGATACTGATACAAGCGAACAGACGTCAGACACTGGCTTGGTGAGTGTCGAGGACATGGAGCCCTACACGGTCGAAATCCTTGTACTCACCCCGACAAGACTCAGGGCAGGGCCGGGTACGCAGTATCCGCAAATAGGGTTGTTGCCACGCGACAAAACGTCTCTCGTTAGTCATAAAACGCCGGATGGCTGGCTATTGCTAACCAAAGATGACGCGCCTTATGCATATGTGTGGCACAAGTTGGTCAGCGTGATCAGTGTTTATGACTAGCCTGATGTATTCATAAAGGGTTGGCCTTCACAGGTTCTGATGCGACCAACAGAAAGTTGTGTGCAAAATTTATCTTGGGGTTGCAGCGCGTATAGTGCGGGTGAAAGCGCAATGTAATGTTATCGTGTGTGCGCCCTACTTCTGTGGCAATAAAACGCTGGTTACCAGCTGTGTTTGGCTATTTATTGAAAGACAGTCTTGGTTATTTCATCAAAATACTCAGCTTCGAGTATTGTGCCGCAATTATCCAGCGCAGATTCGGCGCAAATTTTTTCCCATTCTTCCCATGTTGCGCAAGTCGCCTCCATCTCTTTTCTTTGGGAAGTTCTGGTCATAATGCCATCGGTAATCATGTAGTCGTCGGTTTGTGGTTTAAGAAGTGACTTATTAAATTTGGCTGACTTTGCTGCTTTTGTAAAACTGGGTGTTGCTCCGGGGTTTGGTATTGCTCTTGCCCGATGACTGTGGAGCCGAATTTCGTTATGGTTTGCAAACCAACGGCCGTCAACAAACAGCGTTGCTGTATTGGTTGGCTCGCCTTCTACAGATGCGCTAAGGACTCCAACGCCTATATAACGTCCATCTTCCAAAATTTTCTCTTGCCAGTCCATTGTTGTGGTGAGTGTTCGTGCATTCTTCTCTAGAGCTATTTCGTATCCACACATCCAGTTTCCGAGAAGCGCTTCATTCTGCGGTGTTACATGGTTTGTTAGCGGCGTAGTCGGGGTTGATGCACAGGCCGATAATATAACGGTAAGTGTGATGGCAAAGGCGACTCTCATAGCGTCCATGTCCTGAATACAATAAAGCATGTTGGGAGCAAATTTAAGGCCACACTGCCGGGCGTATTGTCTCTTTGCCCGGGTTTGGGTTTTTAGCCGGGGGAGCAGTCGGGGCTTTAAGAACTACCTGGAGCTAACAACCAAAAAAGATAATAACAACTAACACCCATGCTTGCGTATAATCTCGCCACACACACAACAATTAATTTTTGGAGACAAGCATGGATTTAATGAAAATGGGTCAAGACCTTTTGGCTGACAAACTTGGTGATCAGGCGGGCGGTATGATGGAAGCCATTTCCGGGCTGACCGGCGGTAACTTTGATATGGGTTCCCTGATGGGTAAACTGACTGAAGGCGGGCTCGGCGAACAGGTTCAATCCTGGATGGGTGACGGCGAAAATGCGCCTGTATCAGCCGAGCAGCTAAAATCAGCTTTGGGCGATGAGCAGCTGGCGGCAGCGTCTGAAAAAATGGGCATCGACTCTGATTCAGCAGCACAAAAACTGTCTGAAGCACTCCCGGAGCTTGCCGACAAATTCAGTAGCGGTGGTTCGATGCTTGATGCATCAGGACTCGCCGACAAACTCGGCGGTGCGTCAGGTGTCCTGGATATGGCGAAAGGTTTGTTTAAATAAAGTACCGGATAACACCTTAGTTTATAAATACATGCAGCATGGCCCAGTCCGTTAGCCAGTCCGTTAGCCAGTCCACTAGTTAGCCTCTTGGCCAGCTGCATGTGTTGTTTGCCCTTCGCTGTTCCGCAGAATTATTAACCCCGGCTCCTCCTCCTCCCTTCTTCTTTACGTACATCAAATCTCCAGTGCGACTCTTGGTAGCTTGCTTGTTGTAACAACCATAAGCCATCAACTCTAAATTTCTGATAAGTGCGCATGTTCAGGGTCTTTGTTCCTGTTTGGTCTGCAGATCATGCAAATTGTGTTAAAAATGTTTAGGTTGTTTTAGATATTTTGGTTGAAATAGCAGTAGGCGCTAACTCAATGCTTGTTGCCTTGCAGTTCTGATTTTTAGGTGTAGTTATGATCAAGACAGTTATAGATAATAGATACAAATCACGTCAACGTATTTGCCATTTATTGTTTTTAGAGTTTGCTACGGCAACAGGGAATATTTAGTGGATTAAACAAAAATAAAGGAAATGGTAAATATACTGAAATGGGTGCTGGTGATTGGAAGATAAAAAACGGCGATGATATGCGAAGAAGAGATTGGATTATATTGTTTTTTCAGCAATATATTGCAGAACAAGCTGCGGTACCTCGATATTTGTGTTTGTGGGAAATGCCACGTTCTTAGCGAATTTTTCTGAGTTACCGGAAACCATCTTAGAATTTGAGGGTGTGTGCTGAAACTTAGGCAGGATTTGATCGAGCTGCGCTCCTTGTCATGCAGGTGAATAAAATCAATTTAACGACGGTTTCTAGTGGGCATGTGGGTTTGTCTGTGATGGCCGACAATGCATGTGTATAAATTTAAATTGAACAAGGCAGCTCTATACGGTTGCAAAAAACTCAATTTAATTGCCACGTTGAACTACGCTGCGTCGAAAGATTCGTAGCAAGGCGCATGATTATTTTTTAATAAGTAAGGGTAACGGTAAAATTGGTAAGATGAAAATAATTGATCGATAGTGGTTGTCAAACAAATATCAATCCGTATACTGGCTCACGCATTTACGTGTATTCAATCTCAGGATGACATTGCGCTATGGAACGATTATGGATGAAGTGCGTATCAAAAGGTTTGATGTGCAGTTTATTGTTAATGACTGTTTTTATATTCCAGAACGAATCTGCGGCTAACTCTCCGCCTTCATGTGAATCGGCCTATCCCTCCTCAAGCCAGTTGTGGCCACCAAACCATAAATATCAGCCAATTCAGATCAAAGGCTTGGCAGATCCTGATGATGATCCACTTTCAATATCAGTCTCCTGCATAACGCAGGATGAGCCACTAAATGCACAAGGTGACGGGAATACTGCATTTGATGGGGAAGGTATCGGGGAGCAAACAGCAAAAATCAGGGCTGAGCGAAAACAGAATGGAGATGGACGTGTTTACTCA